>NZ_JBRKNW010000026.1:0-26930 GCF_053010325.1 Streptococcus sp. P25B114
GTCGCTAACTGGATCCCTGAAATTCCTGCTACACCAGAGAATCCAACTCCAGTTAACCCAGTGATCCCTTATCCATTCGACCCAACGAACCCAGATAAGCCAATCGATCCAACATCACCTTACCCAGGTGGAGGAGTTCCATCAATCCCTCATGTACCAGGTTATGTGCCAGTTGATCCTAAGACTAACGAGCCATTGAAACCGGTTGACCCAACGGATCCTAAGAAAGGGTATGTTCCACCAGTTCCAACAACGCCAGGTGAGAACACACCAATCCCTTACGTACCTGTAACACCAACTAAGAATGTTGTAACAAACCACGTTGATGAAGATGGCAACCCAATTGCACCGCAAGAAGAAGGTACAACGCCTAACAAGTCAATCCCGGGTTATGAGTATGTACGTACAGTTGTAGATGCAGATGGTAACACAACCCACATCTACCGCAAGGTAAGCAACCCTGTTACACCAAAACCAGGAACTCCTACAAGTCCAGCACCTCAAGCACCTGCGACACCAAAACCACAGGCTCCTGTAGCTCCAACAACTGATAAAGCTGGTGCAGCTCAATTGCCAAACACTGGTGAAGCATCATCTGCGGCAGCAATTCTTGGTGCAGGTATGCTAGTTGCAGCACTTGCGCTTGCAGGTAAACGTCGTCGTAACGAAGACTAATCTGTTCTCATTCGTACATGTCCTCCCACTATACAAGTAATGAATGAAAATAGAAAACGGAAAGCATAGCTTTCCCAATAGGCTGTCCCTACGCTAGTTGTGGGCAGATAAAAGGAAGAGAGAACATGTGTTCTCTCAGACTGAAGACAAAGTTCTTAGAATTGATTTTCTAAGGGCTTTTCTTCGTGTTTAGGAGTACAATATAATAAAAAGGACTTGTGAGGTTCTCCTATGCTACACAAAGAAAAACCTGACTATAACTGCAATCAGTACGGTTTCTATACCCTTGACCAGCTTGTGCCTGCAGATCATTTCCTGCGCCAAGTTGATAAAGTTATCGATTTTGATTTTATCTACGGCTTAGTCGAAGAAGCCTATTCGTCTGACAATGGTCGTCCTAGTCTTGACCCTGTTATGCTGGTCAAAATCCCTATGGTTCAGTGTTTTTATGGCATTCGTTCCAAAGGAGGTATTTGCTTATTCTGCCCAAGTTGCCTGTGACAAGTACGGTTGGGCATCCGCTACCGGTGAACCCAATAGTGACTCCCAAGACTGACTATCGTGAGGTAGTGGATTAAAACGGTCTGGGGAGAGACCGTTTTAAGTCTGACGCTAGAAACCAAGACCGTCAGAGGAAGGGATGGTGAAATCGTTGCACTACGAACAGAAACGTGATACAAAGGCGTATATAGCGGATAAGGTGGCAAAGAACACCAAAGTCCAAAAAGGTAGTCGTATCAAATAGTGGCTCAGAGGTTGGTACTGAAACGTGCCATATCAAAACCAGTCCTCGCTAAACGTGGACTGGTTTCTTGCTAGATTATTATCTAAAACGACATGCGTTAAAAGTTAGTTGAACCGCTGTGTACCGAACGGCACGCACGGTGGTGTGAGAGGTACTAGTCTTAGTCCCTACTCGATTACCATCCACCGCGACCTCCAGGTGCGCCCCCCATTGCGCCGGGGCCGGTTTGGACAATTTCAGTTTGTATCTGGCCATTGACTGTGACATCTACACCTGTAAAGGAGACGGAACCGTCAAAGTCAAAGGCTGAAGTAGGTGCAGTTATGTCAATGGTGCCACCAGAAATGATCAAATCACCATTGGAATCAAAGGCATCCGTATCGCCATTTCCGACAGCAACGGTCAAATCACCCCCGGTGACCTTGATGAAGATATCGCTGGCTGTATCGCTTGCAGCATTGATGGCATCATCAGAACCATAAACATCCAAGGTTCCACCATTGATAGTGATATTGGTTCCTTCCAAGGCCTCGGTTGACTCAGTTACTTTAATCGAACCATCTTCAATGGTCAAGGCAGATTCGGCTTTGATACCGTCGTCACCAGCTGTGACAGTGATAGTTCCTCCCGTGATAGTGGTATTTCCTTTCGTAGTATCCTCGTCGTTTGTCGCCTTGATACCATCGCCACCTGCCATCACGTCAATCCTACCACCTGTGATGGTCAATGAATCCTTACCGCGAATACCGTCATCCTGAGCTGTTACCGTAATATTTCCAGCCTCGATGGTCAAGTCATCGGTAGAGACAATCCCGTCTTGGAAATTGCCTTCAACGGTCAGTTTACCATTGCCAGTGATAACTAAATCCGACTCCGAATGAATAGCCCCTTCAATATCTGCATCGGAATGAGTGCTAGTGTCTGAGACAGTATTTTCGGTGCCATCTTGCAAGTTAATTTCAAGATTATCAGCAGATAGGACATTGATAGCTGCGGTATCTGTGCTAGAAATGGTAGCTCCGGCCAAAATCAAACGCACATTTTCCTGAGTGTCAATGGTTACACCTTTTGTAGTCGAACCGCTTAGAATATAGGTTCCGCCTTCAGTGATGGTCAAGCCCTCGTCAGACAAGGTAACTTCTTGACTAGGGAGTGATGACCAATCAATGCTAGAAGTGCTTGCGGTGTTGCTCGTGCTTGAATTGATCGTCGTTACTTGGCTGTTGGCAATCGTCTTGCTGGTTTGGGTCTGTCCTTGGGCAGAAGAACAAGCGGCTAGCGTAGCGATAGTGAGGAGGGCAATGCCAGAGGTGAGTAGTTTTTTCGTCTTAGTTTTCATCATAATGATTTCCTTCTTCCTTTATAAATATTTCTTTTTAGGTGTCTGTTTATTGACAATGAAATTGAGTGGATTGGCTTCGACAATGGATTTTGTCAAGGCTTGGTCTGAGATGCTTGATTCCAAAACCAGAGAATATTCGAGGACCAGTGCCTGCTTTTTCTTTTTGTAGCTAATGGATAGGATTTCTTCCTCCTTACAAGCTGCTTTGAAGACCTTCTTGAAAAAATGTTGGTAATCAAAATCCAAGGGAACAGTTAGGAGAATGTGTCGTCTCCTGTGATCGGTTTGACCAAAATTCACAGTTTCAAAGAAGAGCATGGCGCCGCAGATGACGAGCGTCAGGAGGCTGGCCAGTCCCAGATAACCGGTTCCTGTTGCTAATCCGATGGCCATAGCCAGTAGGACTGCCAGCATTTCTTTGGAAGAGCCAGAGGCAGAGCGGAAGCGAATGAGACTAAAGGTCCCAGCGACGGCTAAGCTAGTCCCCAGACTGCCGTTGACCAAGAAGATGATAAAGGCAATCAGGGTTGGCATCAGGGTCAAAGTTATGACAAATTCCTTGCTGTAGCTGGATTTGTGCTTGTAGGTCATTGCCAGTAGATAACCCAGCACCAAGCTGATCCCCATAATTAAACTGATTTGCAGGGCGATGGAGCTGGTGGTAGATAAGATACTATCGAATAGGTGCATAGGCTATCAACTCCTTTTCTGGGCTAGTTGCGAGGCGGTAAGCCGTTCCGTATTTGGAGAAGGGTTTTCTCTCAATGGCGTGCTTTTCAAGGAGCGCGGATAGCCAATCTGGAATCGTCTCAGCTGCTTTGATTTCCATAATCATTAGGTCAGGGTCCAGCAGGACCTTTTCTTTTGCAGCTGATTTAAGAGCCGGATGTTGGTCTGAATAGGTAACGTTTTGGTCAATGGTCAAGCGGAGTTTTGGATCCTCTAGCCCCTTGAAGGACTGGCGTTCATAGCGAATGAGAATTTTCGGATAGAGATTGCCATACCATTTCCGAAGCGATTGAATTTCTTGGCAGACAGGTTGGTCTGTCAGGCTGCTGTCGCGCAAACCTGTACGGAGGAAATATTGAATAATGCGCGGTGTTGATTCCAGTCGGTACTTGTAACCAATGCCATCGATTTTTTTCTTGATTTCCAAAAAGGCGGTGCTGTTGGCATGAGGATGAGCATCGTAGAGCCGAATCCGAACCTTTTCACGCTGATACTTTTTGGCTAAGGCATCCTGCACCATGTCAAAATCCTCATTATCAAAATAAATGCTGGTAATGGTTGAATGAGCGTAGTCATCTGCAAGGAGATGGGGCTGGGCATCGCGGAGGAAGAGTCTCCAAGTTGCTTTGCTGAGGATGTATTTAGTTTCCCTACGTTTGAATTGTTTTTGGCTGATAGTGGTTTTCATATAAGACCTCTCCAATCTATTGTGCTGATGCTTGTTAGTATAAAGGTCAAATATTAAACAAAACTGAAAGAAATATTAAAGAAAGCTTAAAATTCAATTTTGGGCGAAAAAAATCCCCCATCACGAGGATAGGGAAAAATGGAGTAAATAGGTTATTTTCCTGAACGGTCGACATTCCAGAAATCTGTGACAGCGCCTTTAGAGGCAGAGGATACAGTGTGGGCGTATTTGCCGAGAACACCACGAGAGTAGAGTGGTGGAATAACAGTTGTTTTCTTGCGGTCTTCGATTTCTTGGTCAGAAACGTGCATGGTGATTTCTTTGGTATCTTGGTCCACCGTTACCAAATCGCCTGTACGCAGGTAGGCAATTGGACCACCATCCTGAGCCTCAGGAGCGATGTGGCCGACAACCAGACCATAAGTACCACCAGAGAAGCGACCGTCTGTCAGAAGGGCTACCTTGTCGCCTTGGCCTTTTCCGACAATCATAGATGAAAGCGACAGCATTTCCGGCATACCAGGACCACCTTTTGGACCAACATAACGAACTACGACTACATCGCCGTCGACAATATCGTCAGAAAGAACGGCTTCGATGGCATCTTCTTCTGAGTCAAAGACCTTGGCTGGACCAGTATGGTTACGGACTTTCACGCCTGAAACCTTGGCAACGGCACCATCTGGAGCCAAATTACCCTTGAGGATAATCAACGGACCGTCGGCACGTTTTGGATTTTCAAGTGGCATGATGACGTCTTGACCCGGTGTCAAGTCAGCGAAATCTTCCAAGTTTTCTGCGACAGTTTTACCGGTACAGGTGATACGGTCACCATGCAGGAAACCATTTTTCAGCAAGTATTTCATAACCGCTGGCACACCGCCGACATTGTAGAGGTCTTGGAAAACATACTTACCAGAAGGCTTGAGGTCAGCCAAGTGAGGTACTTTCTCTTGGAAATCATTGAAATCTTCCAAGGTCAAGTCAACGTTTGCAGCGTGAGCAATGGCTAGCAAGTGAAGAGTAGCGTTGGTGGAGCCACCGAGTGCCATGGTAACAGTGATAGCATCTTCAAAGGCTTCGCGAGTCATTATGTTAGACGGCTTGATACCCAGTTCCAACATGCGGACCACAGCGCGTCCCGCTTCTTCAATATCTGCTTTTTTCTCAGGAGATTCGGCAGGATGAGATGATGAACCCGGAATGGACATTCCCATGACCTCGATAGCTGTTGCCATGGTATTGGCCGTGTACATACCGCCACAACCACCGGGCCCCGGACAGGCATTGCACTCAAGCGCCTTAACTTCTTCGTCGGTCATATCGCCGTGGTTCCATTTTCCAATACCTTCAAATACCGAAACCAAATCAATATCCTTGCCGTTCAGATTTCCCGGAGCGATGGTGCCACCGTAGGCAAAGATTGCAGGAATATCCATATTGGCAATGGCAATCATAGAGCCCGGCATATTCTTGTCACAGCCACCGATTGCTACAAAAGCATCGACATTGTGTCCGCCCATAGCAGCCTCAATAGAGTCAGCAATGATATCACGTGAAGTCAAGGAGAACCGCATACCAGGAGTTCCCATAGCGATTCCGTCTGCAACGGTGATGGTACCGAATTGAACTGGCCAAGCGCCAGCATCTTTGACCCCTTCTTTGGCTAATTTTCCGAAGTCGTGCAAGTGAATATTACAAGGCGTATTTTCAGCCCAGGTCGAAATCACACCGACAATCGGCTTTTCAAAACTATCATCGGTCATGCCTGTGGCACGCAACATAGCGCGGTTGGGCGATTTGACCATCGAATCGTAAACAGAGCTGCGATGACGGAGGCTTTTCAGTGTATCTTTATCAGTCATTTCTCTTCTCCCTATCTTTCTGGTGATTAGTTCCCTTATTATACCATAGTTATGAGGGAAATGAAAAAGGATTTGTCAAATGATGTGAAATTTCTGAATTTTGCAAAAATAAACATAATAGCCTTGGATGTTCCAAAGGCTGTTCTAGTTTGTTTTTGTTACTGAGTAGTTGATTGGGGCTGTGCTTTCCTGTTTCCGGTAAAGAAGAGGCTAATCAAGGCAAGAACTAAGAATCCTGCGCCGATAAACCAATAGGGTTGGTCCAAGGTGGTTGAACGACCAGACAGGTTGATGATGCCACGGAGGAGAAAACCTGCTGTAATGGTTGCAACACCTGAATTCCAGAGATTATAGGTCAGGCGAGAGAGTGTGCGATGGATGGTCATCAAGCCAAGTAGAAGACTTCCACCGATTAGGGTTACGCAGAACAGATAGTGCATATGGAAAGCTGTTTCTCCATAACTGAGGCTTTCATAGACCCGACTGAAGATGAAGAGGAAGGATGTTAGTGCTAAATAAGTGATAAATGTGCGAATAGTGCGTTTGTTTTCTGTATTAGTAGCCGATGTAGACAATGTCGCTCACCGCCCTTTCTGAGATAGTATTTCCGTTTGTTGTTGGGTTGTTAATCACTTGACCGTTGAAGTAGAGGGTTGATGAACCACCGCCGTCTAGGTTGTAGGCAGTTGTTGCTCCGTATTGTTTAATAACTTCTGCCAGTTGATAGAGGGATAGACCTTCACTTTCAGAAGTACGACCGTCTGCCACAACGATGATATAGTGGTTTTCATCAATGATACCAATGGCTGAACGAGGGTTGGAAAACATGGCCCGTCCAACTTCTGTTGATGTATCCACCACGATTTCACCATTTTCTACCAAGGTTGGCCCGAAGGCGAGCAAGTTGACAACGCCATTGTCAATTAACTCTTGAGCTGTTATTTCATTTTCATAGATAATTTCAAATGAGCCGTCAGCATAAATTGCCAAGTCACCATAAGAAGCATTGTCACGGACGGTATCACGGTAGAGGACACCATTCTTGATGACGTAACCTGTTGAGTTGGCACCGTAGTAGTCGCCGTTGACCGCCAAGATGGCATTGTTGGCTGCAGCGGTTGCAGATGTTTTGGCTGTGACGTTGGTACCATAAGTATTTTGAGCTAAGGCTGTTTTCAAGTATTCAGCTGAGCTGACTTGGATATCCGCTACATAGACAGTTGTGTTGTTGGTTGTAATGGTTTCGAGTGTGATTTGGATGTTGTCATCAGCGTAAGAGGTATCAGTTGTTGTCACATTGGTTGCGGTTGTTGCAGCGGTGCTACTTGCTGCTGTACTGGAATTTGTCGTCGCTGCAGCGGTTGTCGTTGCTGATTCTACTGTTGTAATAGCTTCAGAGAGGACAAAGGTTTTGAGCATGGAGTAGGTGAAACCACCAGTGAGTAATGTGCCGAATAGTGATGCGTATATAAAGGGTTTTTTAAGCAATTTCATGGGCAAGTGCCTTCCTTTCATTGAAAATAATATGTTTTTGAATATACCAAGAGAAGAAAAAGAGGGAAAGGCCAACTGTGATTTTCACCAAATAAAGATTCAATCCAAATAGTTGGTGGAAAATATAAATCAGAGAGGTGTCGCAGATGAAGAGGGCCAAAGCTAGGGTCAAATAACCGAGGCCAGTAGTTTGGACGCTCTGCTCGCTTTGAAAGACCAACTTTTTATTGAGGTAATAATTGGACAGAGAGCTGGTAAGACGAGCTAAGCCATTAGCAATGAGGATATGAATACCCGAGGGCAGAGCAGTCAAACTTGCGATAAGCAGGGCATAGGCACCGTAGTCTACCAGAAAGCCGCCAAGTGAGGCCAAAGCAAATTTGAAGAGGTTTTTGTAGATGAGTAAGCCATCCTTGATAGGTCGGAAATGCGAGCTAGCATTATCATCTATATAAATGGTCTGAATGGGAACCTCGGTAATGGGGAACTCTTGGCTAGCTTGAGTCAGCATATTCATTTCGTACTCATAACGTTGGCCTTCGATTTTCAGCATAAAGGGCAGGAGCTTGGAATGAAAGGCACGTAGACCAGTCTGGGTATCGCTAACCTTGACACCAGTTTGAAGGCGGAAGAGTAGACGGGTCAGCTTATTACCAAAACGACTGCGGAAAGGCACATCATTGCTAAATTGACGGACTCCCAGAACCAAGTGATTGGGCAAATTCATAGCAGCCCGGGCCACTCTATCCATATCGTTGACGGAGTGCTGGCCGTCCGCATCAGCTGTTACGATGACAGAATTGGAGTCACATTCTTGAATATATTGAAAAGCAGTTTTCAAGGCCTGGCCTTTTCCTAAATTACGCTCGTGGTGAAGAACGGTTGCGTAGGAACTAGCTTGCTCGATGATGGCTTTCGAAGCTTCAGTGCTTCCGTCGTTAACTACAATAATCTTGCAATTGAGCCGATACTTCAAAGCGTTCAATAGCTCCAGTAATTTCTGATCTGGCTGATAGGCGGGGATGATGACATAATACATGGGAATACCTCGTTTCGTTTTTTGCTATACACCCACTATAGAGGAGTTTTCTGAAAGAAATCTGAAAATAGCCTACATCTTGATTTGACTTAAGTTTGGTTTAAGATTTCGGCTTGAAATAAGGAAAACGAATAAATGTAGGAATTTTCAGAATATTCCTTGACATTTAAGTTCCATGTGTTATGATAGTAGATACAACATTGCAGAGAGGAGGAATACATGTGCAAGAAATCCAATTAGATCAACCGCGTTCAGGTTCCTATTTAATCTTAGATAGCTTGCATCAATTGGGTGTGGACCTGGTCTTTGGCTATCCAGGCGGGGCAGTCCTCCCCTTATATGATGCTATCTATCAATACGAGGGGATTCAGCACGTCTTGGCTCGTCACGAACAAGGAGCGGTCCACGAGGCGGAAGGCTATGCCAAATCATCAGGAAAGGTGGGCGTAGCCATCGTCACATCTGGACCAGGGGCAACTAATGCCATTACAGGGATAGCGGATGCCATGGGTGACAGCGTGCCTCTTCTGGTTTTCACAGGACAGGTTGCGACGCGCGGTATCGGTAAGGATGCCTTCCAGGAGGCCGATGTCATTGGTATGACCATGCCAATCACCAAATACAATTACCAGATTCGGGACACAGCAGATATTCCTCGAGTGATTACAGAAGCCTATCATATTGCGACCACAGGCCGTCCAGGTCCAGTAGTCATCGATGTGCCAAAGGATATCCAGGAAAGAATTGTTGAAGCCTATCACGATCCGACGGTTCATTTGCCAAGCTACCAACCAACGGTAGAGCCAAATGGTTTGCAGGTCAAGAAAATTCTCCAGCAGCTCAGTCGGGCCAAAAAGCCAGTGATTTTGGCTGGTGGTGGGGTCAACTATGCAGAAGCCCAGGAAGAATTGATTGCTTTTGCAGAGAAATACCGCTTGCCTGTTGTTTCAACCCTGCTTGGGTTAGGAGCCATGCCGATTGAACACGAATTAGCCCTAGCGATGGGTGGCATGCACGGAACTTACTCAGCCAATATGGCCATGAATGATGCGGATTATATTATCAACATCGGTGCCCGCTTTGATGATCGCCTGACGGGAAATCCGACAACCTATGCGCCTAATGCGACTATTGCGCACGTGGACATTGACCCAGCAGAGATTGGCAAGGTCGTGAAGACGGCAATTCCAGTAGTCGGAGATGCCAAAGCGACCTTACAAGCCCTGTTGAAATGCGAAACCGTTGAGACAGACTATGCTGACTGGACGGAGCAGGTATTGGACAACAAGCGTCGAGCACCTTTCTGGTATGAGGAAGATGCCAACTTTATCAAGCCACAAGCAGCTATCGAGCTGATTGGTCAATTGACAAATGGCGATGCTATCATCGTGACAGATGTGGGACAACACCAGATGTGGGCGGCTCAATTCTATCCTTACAAGCACCAGCGCCAGCTGATTACTTCGGGCGGCATGGGGACTATGGGATTCGGAATTCCAGCAGCAATCGGCGCTAAACTAGCCAATCCAGACAAGGAAGTTGTAGTCTTTGTCGGTGACGGTGGTTTCCAGATGACCAACCAGGAATTGGCTATCCTCAATGGCTATGGTGTGCCCATCAAGGTTGTCTTGATTAATAACCATTCCCTGGGTATGGTTCGTCAGTGGCAAGAATCCTTCTATGAAGAACGTCGCAGTCAGTCAGTATTTGATGCAGAGCCAAACTTCCAGCTCCTAGCGGAAGCCTATGGTATCAGCCATTACAGTTTTGACAATTCGGCGACCTTGGCAGAAGATATGAAGGTCATCTTGGAAAACAAACCAATGCTGATTGAGGTCCATATCTCCAAGGCCGAACATGTGGTGCCAATGGTACCAGCCGGCAAGAGCAATGCGGAAATGTTGGGGGTGAAGTTCAATGCGTAGAATGTTAACAGCAAAATTACGAAATTCTTCAGGTGTCCTCAACCGCTTTACAGGTGTCCTATCCCGGCGCCAAATCAATATTGAATCCATTTCAGTCGGCCCGACCGAAGTTGCAGGTATTTCTCGGGTAACGGTCATCGTTGATGTTGCGACCATGGACGAAGTGGAACAAATTATCAAGCAACTCAATCGCTTGATTGATGTGGTCCGTGTCCGCGATTTGACAGACATTCCGCACTTGGAACGGGAAGTGATTCTGATTAAAATCGTTGCTCCGCCAGCTAAGCGGGCAGAAATTTTAGCCATTATCCAACCCTTCCGTGCCAGCGTTGTCGATGTGGCACCTCACTCCATTACCATTCAGATGACTGGTGACGGAGACAAGATTGACGCCCTCCTGCGTGTGATTCAGCCTTATGGCATTAAGAACATTGCTAGGACAGGGGCAACTGGTTTCAGTCGTGACTAACCTAGTCACTCACTTGTCTTTTGCTTCGTCGTTAGCTCGGCTTGGCATACCTCAGTATAGCCTTCGCCTCACTGCCTAGAATTAAAAGAAAGTTGAGCAACTAGGGATGCACATGATAGACAAAATTACAGAATGTTCATTTTCTTTGAACATCCGAATTTATAAGTAAAAAAATAGAAAAGAGATTAACAAATGGCAGTAGCAATGCAATATGAAAAAGATGTAACAGTTCCAGCACTTGACGGCAAACGTATCGCCGTTATCGGTTATGGTTCACAGGGCCATGCCCATGCCCAAAACTTGCGTGACACAGGACACGATGTTATCATCGGCGTGCGTGCTGGTAAATCTTTTGATAAGGCAAAAGAAGATGGCTTTGAGACTTTTGAAGTAGCTGAAGCAGCAAAACAAGCGGATGTTATCATGATTTTGGCTCCAGACGAAATCCAAGCAGACCTTTACAATGAAGAAATCGCTCCAAACTTGGAGGCAGGAAATGCCCTTGGTTTCGCTCACGGTTTCAACGTTCATTTTGAATTTATCAAGGTTCCTGCTGATGTAGACGTCTTCATGTGTGCGCCAAAAGGTCCTGGTCACCTTGTTCGTCGTACTTTTGAAGAAGGTTTCGGTGTTCCAGCGCTTTACGCTGTCTATCAAGACGCTACTGGCAATGCCAAGCACATCGCTATGGACTGGGCTAAAGGTGTTGGTTCTGCCCGTGTTGGTCTCTTGGAAACAACCTTCAAAGAAGAAACGGAAGAAGATTTGTTCGGTGAGCAAGCCGTTCTCTGTGGTGGTTTGACTGCCCTTATGCAGGCTGGTTTTGAAGTCTTGACAGAGGCTGGCTATGCGCCAGAATTGGCTTACTTTGAAGTATTGCACGAAATGAAACTCATCGTTGACCTTGTTTACGAGGGTGGTTTCAAGAAAATGCGTCAGTCTATCTCAAATACTGCTGAATACGGTGACTACGTATCAGGTCCACGCGTGATTACTGACCAAGTTAAAGAAAACATGAAAGCTGTATTGGCAGACATCCAGTCTGGAAAATTCGCCAACGACTTTGTCAACGACTACAAGGCTGGTCGCCCACAAATGGAAGCCTTCCGTAAAGAAGCTGAAAACCTTGAAATCGAAAAAGTCGGTGCAGAACTCCGCAAAGCAATGCCATTCGTAGGCCGCAACGACGACGATGCGTTTAAGATTTATAACTAAAACAGTCCAGTGGACTGTTTTAGCCCTCGCCTAAAAACGAGAAAGCGAGGTAAGTCCAGTGGACTGTTTTAGCCCTCGCCCAAAAACGAGAAAGCGAGGTAAGTCCAGTGGAGTGAAAGAGTCTGGGGATAGACTCTTTCAGCTGGTCGCCTAGAAATGTGAGAGCGACCATACGCCCTCGCTTGACAACAAGAGAGCGAGGCAGCCTACGGATAGGCTATTCTAGCCCTTACCCAGAAATACGAAAGCAAGGTAGTTGAGGTGGACTATTTTAACCCGAGTTTGACAACAAGAGAGCGAGGCAGCCTACGGATAGGCTATTCTAGCCCTTGCCCAGAAATACGAAAGCAAGGCCAGGGGAAGTTTGTCTACCGACAAACTCTATATCCAACCTTCAACAGCTCCCCAAACTGTTGAAGTCCAATCTCGAAATCGTAGAGTTAGGTAGCTCTACTTGAATTAGAAGTCTCGGGGTTCTGGTCAAAGAATAGTAAAGAGCTGGCTTGCCAGCTCTTTTGACCATTCTGAGAAAATAAAAAATATTTGTGAATTTTGATTATAAATCCTATGTTTATTTCAGGATTTTTGGTACAATATTTATAATAGAAAGAAATAAGTGCAATATGATTTCAGCAAAGAACATTGAGCAGGCCTATTCTGTTCTCAAAAATGTGGTGGTTAAGACACCGCTAGATTATAATCGTTACCTGTCAGAGCGTTATGGAGCCGATATTTATATCAAACGGGAAAACGAGCAGCGGGTCCGTTCCTTCAAGATTCGAGGGGCTTATTACGCTATTTCCCAATTGACGGATGCGGAAAAAGAGCGAGGGGTTGTCTGTGCTTCAGCGGGCAACCATGCCCAGGGAGTAGCCTATACCTGCCAGGAAATGCAGATTCCTGCTACAATTTTCATGCCCATTACAACGCCGCAGCAGAAGATCGGTCAGGTCAAGTTCTTTGGTGGGGAATTTGTGGACATTCGCTTGGTGGGTGATACTTTTGATGAATCGGCTCAGGCTGCTCAAGACTATACCCAGGAAAGTGGAAAAACCTTCATCGATCCCTTTAATGATGATAATGTTCAGGCAGGTCAGGGGACTGTTGCCTACGAAATCTTGGACGAGGCCCAGGAACAATCGATTGATTTTGATCAGATTTTGGTTCCCGTTGGTGGTGGTGGTCTGATTGCAGGTGTTTCGGCTTATTTGAAGGAACAGGCACCAGGCATCAAGATTGTAGGTGTTGAGGCTAGCGGAGCACGTTCGATGAAGGCTGCTTTTGATAAGGGAAGACCTGTTAAGCTGGCTGAAATTGACAAGTTTGCGGACGGAATTGCTGTTCAAAAAGTCGGTGCAAGCACCTACGAAGTTGCTCGTAAACATGTAGACAAGCTGATTGGTGTTGATGAAGGTTGGATTTCAGAAACCATTTTGGACCTTTATTCTAAATTGGGAATTGTCGCTGAACCGGCTGGTGCTGCGACTATTGCTGCACTTGAGGTTGTCAAGGACCAAATCAAGGGGCAGACCATCTGTTGTATCATTTCAGGTGGTAACAATGACATCAACCGCATGCCAGAAATGGAAGAGCGAGCTCTGATTTACGAGGGAATCAAGCATTATTTCGTCGTCAATTTCCCCCAACGGCCGGGTGCCCTGCGCGAATTTGTAAACCATATTCTCGGACCGAATGATGACATTACACGGTTTGAGTATATCAAGCGGGCCAATAAGGGAACAGGTCCAGTTCTCATCGGGATTGCTTTGGGCGATAAGAATGACTATGCGGACTTTATTCAGCGCTTGGAAGATTTTGACCCACAATATATCAATTTGCACGAAAATGACTCACTCTATAAAATGTTGGTGTAAGATGTTAGCTTAGGAGGTTATTATGGCACCTATATTGTTTATGTTTACTCTCTTATTCGTCCTGCTTCTGGCCTTGATTTTGATTATTTCTGGCCTCTATGTGGTCAAGCAGCAGACGGTGGCTATTGTCGAGCGGTTTGGTAAGTACCAAAAAACGTCTACCTCAGGGATTAACTTTAAAATTCCTTTCGGTGTGGATGTCATTGCAGCTCGTATTCAGCTTCGGATGTTGCAAAGTGAAATCGTGGTTGAGACAAAGACCCAGGATAACGTATTTGTGACCATGAATGTGGCGACCCAATACCGGGTCAATGAAAATAACGTCACAGATGCCTACTACAAGCTCATGCACCCAGAGGCTCAAATCAAGTCCTATATTGAGGATGCCCTGCGCTCATCTGTGCCTAAATTGACTCTGGATGAATTGTTTGAGAAAAAAGATGAGATCGCCCTGGAAGTGCAGAAGCAGGTGGCAGAAGAGATGTCCACCTACGGCTACGTCATTGTCAAGACCCTGATTACCAAGGTTGAGCCAGATGCAGAGGTTAAGCAATCCATGAACGAAATCAACGCAGCCCAGCGGAAACGGGTTGCGGCCCAAGAATTGGCAGAGGCAGACAAGATAAAAATTGTCACTGCTGCAGAGGCAGAAGCTGAAAAAGACCGCCTGCACGGTGTGGGTATTGCCCAACAGCGTAAGGCTATTGTTGACGGTTTGGCAGATTCTATCCGTGAATTGAAAGATTCCAACGTCAGCATGTCAGAAGAGCAGATTATGTCTATCTTGTTGACCAACCAATACTTGGATACCTTAAATAATTTTGCACAAGGAGGTAATAATACAATCTTCTTACCGGGCAATCCGGAGGGTGTTGAAGACATTCGCACTCAAATATTGTCAGCTCTTTCTGTCAAATAATTGGTAAAAACCGAATACTTTACTTGACAAAATGAGCATAGCTGTATTATACTTAATTGCACGAATAAAAAGGAAAGGGGTTTCTCATGACTAGTTACGAAAAAGTTGCCGCAGTTGTAAACTGGGTACGTGAAAAGAAAATCACTGGTTACCGTATCAGTAAAGAGACCAACGCTCGTGAAATGTCAGTTATCGCTCTTGCACAAGGACGTGCAAAAATCGACAACATCTCATTCGCGACAGCTTTGGGCTTGATTGATTTTTACGACAAAAACCACAAAAAATTTGAAAACTAATCTAGGTAAACTTACCTAGAAAAACAAGAAAGAGAGGTCTATGCCTCTCTTTTCTATTTGGAAAACAGTAAAAAAGTGCAAAAAATCACTACCTGTACTATACTGTAATTGAAATTTTTAAAGTTTAGGTGCTAGAACTGTTGCCTCAGTCCTAGCGCCTTTTCTTTTTGATTTTAGTTGAGTATAACACCGCAATCGGGGGAATAGAGTAGGATGGAAAAAGGGGGCCAACAAGATGTGTCCTGAAGGCAGTGACTCCCAGGCTTCATACTGTGGTAACAGGGGCCAGGTTTGCTTTGAAGTGTATTGGAGCCCAAAAAAATACCAGCTAGAGCTGGTATCAAGGCTTAACCGAGGAAACGTTTTAAGAATTCTTTGGTTCGTTCTTCTTTTGGATTTTCGAAGATTTGTTGAGGTGTGCCTTCTTCGGCGATGACGCCCTTGTCCATGAAGATGACACGGTCTGAAACGTCGCGGGCAAATTCCATTTCGTGGGTCACGATGACCATGGTCAAGCCAGACTCGGCCAATTCTTTCATGGTTTTGAGAACTTCACCCACCATTTCTGGGTCAAGGGCAGAAGTTGGTTCGTCGAAGAGAATAACTTCTGGATCGACTGATAGGGCGCGTGCAATGGCTACCCGTTGCTTTTGTCCACCAGAGAGCTGGCTTGGTTTAGCGGCCCAGTATTGCTCGGTCATGCCGACCTTGTTGAGGTTGGCTTTGGCAATTTTCTCTGCTTCAGCGCGGTCACGTTTGAGAACGGTCGTTTGGGCCACGATAGCATTTTCCAAAACATTGAGGTTGTTGAAGAGATTAAAGGATTGGAAAACCATGCCTAATTTCTCACGGTAGGTGGTCAGGTCATAGCCCTTGGCCAAAACGTCTTGACCGTGGTAGAGGATGGTGCCTTCCGTCGGTGTTTCCAAAAGGTTGATAGAACGGAGGAAGGTTGATTTTCCAGAACCGGAAGAGCCGATAATGGAGATAACCTCGCCTTTTTCAACGGTTACTGAAATGTCCTTGAGGACTTGGTTTTGACCGTAGGATTTTTTCAGATTCTTGATTTCCAGGATGGTATTAGACATGTGGAACCTCCTCGATTTGCATTTGGTTGGCACCTGTCGTGTAATTGTCCATATCGAAACGTTTTTCGACAGAACGCAGGATGCGGGTTACAGTGAAGGTCAAGATGAAGTAGATAATGGCAATCACAGTGAAGGTTTGGAAATATTGGTAAGTCTGGGTCGCGACAGTATTTCCTGAAAAATAAAGCTCAACCACAGAGATAACGTTGAGGACAGATGTATCCTTGATATTTATGACAAATTCGTTACCAGTTGCTGGAAGAATGTTGCGGATAACCTGTGGCAAGACAATCTTACGCATGGTTTGATTGTGGGTAAATCCAAGCGCAGTTGCTGCTTCAAATTGCCCCTTGTCAACAGCGAAGATACCACCGCGGACAATTTCACTCATGTAGGCACCAGTGTTGATAGAAACGATGAAAATAGCTGCCAGAGTGCGGTCTAGGTTAAGCCCAAAGGCCTGGGCGGTACCGTAGTAGATAACCATAGATTGTACAATCATTGGGGTACCACGGAATACCTCAATGTAGATATTAATCAGCCAACCGAGAACTTTTTGTCCCATAGCAGCGACCTTGTTTTCAGCTTTTGGAGCAGTGCGGAAGACACCAATCAAAAGACCAATTAGCGTACCGATGATGGTACCCAAGATGGAAATCAAGAGGGTCATACCAGTTCCGCGTAGGAGTTGTTGCCAGTTGTTGACGATGATATTCCAGACCTGTGTAAAGAAGCTTGGTTGCGCGTCGGTTGCTTCTTCGACCGGCTGATTTTCAATCATATTGTCCATCAATGCAACTTGGTCGTCTTCAGAAATGGTCGCAAGGACTTGGTTGACCTGTGCAAGTCGTGCATCATCCTTACGCATACCGACTGCAATGGTCACGTCCTCGGCATTGGTTTCAAAACCTTCTGAAAGCTCGACCATCTTGAAAGCCTTATTAGCAGCCTCAGCGGTACGGCCTTCCGGACGCTCAGACACGTAGGCATCAATAATACCAGCCTCCAGGGCCTGACGAATTTGCGAGAAATCCCCCATGGCTGTCTGCTTGTTTGCGCCTTCGATCTGGTCAATCAGGTCGTAGAGGTAGACACCTTGTTGCGCAGTGATTTTTGCACCTGCAAAGTCAGCCAGTTTGCTGGCTGTTGCATATTGACTATCTGCACGAACTACCAATGTCGGAATGGAAGTGTAGTAGCTGTCAGAAAAGGCGATTTCTTTCTTGCGCTCTTCTGTTGGGCTCATCCCGGCGATGATCATGTCAATCTTACCAGAAGTCAATGCTGGAACCAGACCTTCCCACTTGGTTTTGACCACCAAGAGTTCCTTGTCCATGGATTCTGCAATTTTTTTGGCGATTTGCACGTCGTATCCGTTAGCGTATTGGTTGGTCCCTTCGATAGGGGCAGCACCATTACTGTCGTCTTCCTGGGTCCAGTTGAAAGGTGCATAGGCAGCTTCCATCCCGACACGCAGGTATTCATCTGCACGAACGCCTGTAGTGACTGAAAAAACAGCCAGTAGGGTCAGCAGGAAAATACTGAGTTTATGTTTCATAATATCTCCTTATAAAATGTATTGTACCATTGTATAAAAAATTCTGAAAAATTTCAATACGATTGCTTTTTTATTCACAATTATTGTATAAATGTTCTTTGAGCGATAGCATCAAACTATATTTGGCTCTTTATTTCTCTCATCTTTCGTGGTATAATGTCTAAAGTATCTAGAGCATGATTGGTTTTAAAGAATTAAAAGTATCTTTTATAAAAAAGTCCCTGGTGAGCAAGTTATCTCTTTCCTATGGTATCGCTCGCTGGTCAATGCAGGTTCTTAAAAGGAGTATCCTATGTTTATCGAATTATTGAAAGCCATTTTCTTAGGCATTGTTGAAGGAATTACGGAATGGTTGCCAGTTTCCTCTACTGGTCATTTGATTTTGGTCCAGGAATTTATTCAGTTCAACCAGTCGGATAGCTTTGTGGAGATGTTCAACATTGTTATCCAGTTGGGGGCGATTTTGGCCGTTATGACCATCTATTTCCATCGCCTTAATCCTTTCCAGCCTGGCAAAAGCAAGCGTGAGATTCAGTTGACCTGGCAGCTATGGGCCAAGGTTGTCATTGCTTGTATTCCATCCATCTTGGTGGCCCTGCCCTTTGATAGCTGGTTTGAGGCCCACTTCAACTTTATGGTGCCCATCGCCATTGCCTTGATTGTCTATGGTATTGCCTTTATCTGGATTGAAGAGCGCAATAAGAGAGTCCAGCCTACAGTGACGGACTTGGCGTCCATGCCTTATAAGACGGCTCTGTTTATCGGTCTCTTCCAGGTTTTGGCCATTATTCCAGGGACTAGCCGTTCTGGGGCGACAATTTTGGGGGCCATTATTCTTGGGACCAGTCGTTCGGTGGCAGCTGACTTTACCTTCTTCTTAGCCATTCCTACCATGTTTGGCTATAGCGGGCTCAAGGCGGTCAAGTATTTTATCGACGGCAATACGCTGGATTTTGAACAGGTCTTGATTCTCTTGGTCGCATCGGTAACGGCCTATCTTGTTTCTGTCGTTGTCATCCGGATGCTGACAGATTATGTGAAGAAACATGATTTTACAGTGTTTGGTTACTATCGGATTATCCTGGGGGCCATTCTATTGGTTTATTCTTTCTTGAAGTTTATTTCCTAAAAGCAGGCTGTCCTGCTTTTCTTTTGTTTTTCCGACGGCAATTTAGTATAATGGTGAGAGATTTGTATGAGAATGTGGCCTATTTGTTGGAAAATCTAGGCAGATGTATGAGGTAAGTATGAAAGTGAAACAAATTAGTGATTCGACCTTGAAAATCACTATTCTATTAGATGATTTGGAAGAAAGAGGCATGGAGATTGCGGATTTTCTTATGCCCCATGAGAAGACGGAGGAATTCTTTTATTCTGTTTTAGATGAATTGGAGTTGCCCCTGACATTTCGAGAAAGTGGCATGCTCAGTTTTCGCGTAACGCCCAAGCCTGACAAGGTCGATATTTTTGTAACCAAGTCAGAGATTGATAAGCACATCAACTTTGAGGACTTGGCTGACTTTGATAATCTCGATGAGGTCAGTCAGATGACGCCGGCGGATTTTCTTCAGTCTTTGGAGAAAACCCTGAAAGATAAGAGCGCCTATGACAAGGATGCGGTACAGCGTCTGGCAGATATAGAGGCTGAAGAAGAGGCAGAGCCCTATATCTACTACGTTCTGCACTTTGATCATTTGCACGAAGTGGTTCAATTCGCCCAGGCCATCGATGTGGATTTTGAAGAATCAGAGCTCTACAAGATGAACGATGACTACTTTATGACTGTCCTCTTGGATGTGAGTGACCGTTCCGCAGATTATCCAGATTACCTCCTGTCTAGAATGTTGGAGTACACGGACGACTCTACCGTGACCCGTCCTGTTCTGCAGGAACATGGCCAAGTCTTGTTGCCTCTAGCCGCTGTTGAGGAATTGAAGAAGGTAAGTCTTGCATGATGCCTTTTGCTTTGAAATATGTCCTCATCCTGATTGGAACCTTGATTACCTCGGTCATTCTGACGCCTCTGATCCGTTTTCTGGCTTTTAAAATTGGGGCGGTGGACCATCCAAATGCCCGCAGAATTAATAAGGTACCCATGCCAACGGCTGGTGGCCTAGCTATTTTTATCACCTTTTCGGCTGCGGTTCTCTTCTTTCTACCGCAAATCGTTACCTATGTGAGCCATAAGGGAACCTATTTTGACTACGTTCTTCCCTTGGTTCTGGCGAGTGGTATGGTGGTGGTGACAGGCTTGGTGGATGATATCAAGGAGCTCAGTCCTTTGCCCAAATTCCTTGGGATAACAGCTGCGGCCCTAGTCATTTGGTTCTTCACGGATTTCCATTTTGATGCCTTTAAACTGCCTTTTGGTGGCCCCTATATTGAGTTTCCGACCTGGTTGTCCTTTTTCCTCACCATGCTCTGGATTGTAGCCATTACCAATGCGGTTAATTTGATTGACGGCTTGGACGGGCTGGTTTCAGGGGTATCGATTATTTCGCTGACCACCATGGGCCTGGTTTCCTATTTCTTCCTGGTGGAGAGCGAGATTTATTTGACCTTGACCTTATTTGTCTTGGTTGTTGCGATTGTCGGGTTCCTGCCCTATAATTACAATCCGGCCATTATCTATCTTGGTGATACGGGAGCCCTCTTTATTGGCTTCATGATTGGTGTTTTGTCCCTCCAAGGTCTGAAAAATTCGACTGCTGTTGCTGTTGTGACGCCCATGATTATTCTGGGAGTACCGATTACAGATACGGTTGTGGCCATTATTCGTCGAATTCTGTCGGGCAAGAAAATTTATGAAGCAGACCGGATGCATCTCCACCATCGCCTCCTGTCCCTGGGCTTGACCCATCGGGGAACAGTCTTGGTTATCTATGGAATTTCCTTCCTGTTCTCATTGATTTCCCTCTTGTTCAATGTGTCCAGTCGTGTCGGCGGTGTATTGTTGATCTTATCTGCAGGATTCGGCCTGGTTCTCTTTTGTGAACTCATCGGTATTTTCGGTGAAAATCGAACGCCCCTCCTCAATCTTCTGCGCTTTATTGGCAACAGTGGTTATCGACAGGAACGGGTGGCTGACTGGAAAGAAAAACGAATTATTCGGAGAAATCAGAAGAAAGATTAAGTCTAGAAACATGGAAAGAGCCGATTGGCTCTTTTTTTGATATACTATGATAGATACTGTTCATTAAAATTTCCAGACAATGAGATTTTATGTGCGTCAAGGGGGGAGCTGCCTGGGTAGTTTTTCCCAGCATGTATAAGGGACAGGACAGAAAAATAAAGGAGCATACCATGTCAGTATTAGAAATCAAAGACCTTCATGTGGAAATTGAAGGCAAGGAAATCCTCAAGGGTGTCAATTTGACCCTCAAAACAGGTGAAATTGCAGCCATCATGGGACCAAACGGTACCGGTAAATCAACCCTTTCAGCAGCCATCATGGGCAATCCAAGCTACGAAGTGACGCAAGGGGAAGTCCTCTTTGACGGTGTCAATATCTTGGAATTGGAAGTGGATGAGCGCGCTCGTATGGGTCTTTTCTTGGCTATGCAGTACCCATCTGAAATTCCGGGTATTACCAATGCAGAATTCCTCCGTGCAGCTATGAATGCTGGCAAGGAAGACGAGGACAAAATCAACGTCCGCGACTTTATCACCAAGTTGGACGAGAAAATGGAACTCCTCAATATGAAAGAGGAAATGGCTGAGCGTTACCTCAACGAAGGTTTCTCTGGTGGTGAGAAAAAACGCAACGAAATCCTGCAATTGCTCATGTTGGAGCCAACTTTTGCCCTTCTGGACGAAATTGACTCAGGTTTGGACATTGACGCCCTCAAGGTCGTATCAAAAGGCATCAACGCTATGCGTGGCGAAGGTTTTGGTGCCATGATTATCACCCACTACCAACGCCTGCTTAACTACATCACGCCTGATGTGGTCCATGTCATGATGGAAGGTCGTGTCGTCCTGTCAGGCGGCCCTGAATTGGCGCAACGCTTGGAAAAAGAAGGCTATGTTAAGGTAGCTGCTGAGCTTGGCATCGACTACAAAGAAGATGACATTTAAGTCTTTGGAGGAACCTATGACCAAAGAATTGATACCAGAATTTTCACTCCAACAGGCCGAGCCAACATGGTTGACAGACCTACGTTTGGCGGCTTTTGGGAAAATAGCAGAGCTGGACTTGCCAGTTATCGAGCGGGTAAAATTTCACCGTTGGAATTTGGGTGACGGCAGTTTAGCCATCAACGATGCAGTAGGAAACGTACCGGATTTCACAGCTCTAGGTGACAATCCTATGCTGGTGCAAGTCGGTAGCCAGACGCTTTTGGAACAATTACCAGCAGACCTTGTCGAAAAAGGAGTAGTCTTTACAGACTTCACTTCGGCTTTGGAAGTCATTCCGGATATCATCGAGAAATACTTGGGCTCAGCAGTAGCCTACGACGAGCACAAATTGGCTGCCTACAATACAGCCTATTTCAACTCGACAGCCGTTCTTTACATTCCGGATAATGTTGAAATTGACCAGCCTGTCGAAGGTATTTTCTACCAAGACGCGACAAGTGGCGTGGCTTTTAACAAGCGCGTACTGATTATCGCAGGCAAGAACACCAAGCTCAATTATTTAGAACGATTTGAGAGCCTTGGCGACGACGCGGTGAAAACCTCTGCCAACATTGTGGTCGAAGTGATTGCCCAGGCAGGAAGCCAGATTAAGTTCTCAGCCATTGACCGCTTGGGGCAGCACCTGGATACCTATTTGACTCGCCGTGCGACCATTGGCAAGGATGCCAGCGTGGACTGGGCCATTGGCCTCCTTAACAAAGGAAATGTCGTCGCTGACTTGGATGCAGACCTCAAGGGAAATGGTAGCCATGCTAATCTCAAGGTGGTCGGCCTGTCAGCTGGCCGTCAGGTTCAGGGTGTCGATACCCGCGTGACCAACTACGGCAATAATTCGGTCGGTCATATCCTGCAACACGGGGTTATTTTGGAAAGTGGTACTCTTACCTTCAACGGCATTGGACACATTATTCGTGGTGCCAAGGGAGCAGATGCCCAGCAGGAAAGCCGCGTCCTTATGCTGTCTGACAAGGCGCGTTCCGACGCTAACCCAATCCTTCTCATTGATGAGAATGAAGTCACGGCCGGTCACGCAGCTTCTATCGGTCAGGTGGACCCAGAGGATATGTATTATCTCATGAGCCGTGGTTTGGATCGCGCGACAGCCGAGCGTCTGGTCATCCGTGGGTTCTTGGGAGCTGTTATCACAGAAATCCCAGTCAAGGAAGTCCGTGACGAGTTGATTGCCGTCATTGAAGAAAAACTAACAAAGAGATAAGATGATTGATTTTGAACGCATTCGCAAGGATTTTCCAATCCTAGACCAAGTGGTCAATGATGAGCTGCTGGTCTATTTGGATAATGCGGCGACCACTCAAAAACCGCAACAGGTACTAGATGTGCTGGCAGATTACTACCAGACAGACAATGCTAACGTCCACCGTGGTGTCCACACCCTTTCGGAACGGGCAACGGCTCGCTATGAAGACGCTCGGCAGAAGGTGGCTGATTTTATCCAGGCCAAATCTAGCAAGGAAATCCTCTTCACCAGAGGAACGACCACCGGTCTTAACTGGGTGGCTCAGTTTGCCAGAGAAATTCTCCAGCCAGACCAGGAAGTGATTATCTCGGTCCAAGAGCACCACTCCAATATCATCCCTTGGCAGCAAGCCTGTCAGAAAACAGGTGCCAAGCTCCGCTATGTGCCTCTAAAAGACGGCGAGTTGGATGTGGATAGCCTCAAGTCCATGCTCTCCGAAAAGACCAAGTTTGTCTCTCTGGCTCATGTGTCCAATGTCCTGGGCGGTGTGGCTCCTATCGGGGAAATAGCGGAGCTGGTGCATGAAGTTGAAGCCTACTTGGTGGTGGACGGAGCCCAGTCAGTTCCCCACATGGCTGTCAACGTACAAGAATTAGACGTGGACTTCTATGCCTTTTCAGGTCATAAAATGTTGGGGCCGACAGGAATCGGCGTCCTCTACGGCAAGGAAGAATTGCTCAATCGTATGTCGCCAGTTGAATTCGGGGGTGAAATGATTGAATTTGTCTATGAACAATACGCAACTTGGAAGGAACTACCTTGGAAATTCGAAGCGGGGACACCTAATATTGCGGGTGCTGTCGGACTTGCAGCTGCCATTGATTACTTAAATGACATCGGCATGGAGCATGTCCAGCAGCACGAGGAAGAATTGATTGCTTACATCTGGCCAAAATTGCAGGCCATTCCCGGCTTGACCATTTATGGCAGTCAGGATCTATCCAAGCGGACAGGGGTTATTGCCTTTAACTTGGACAACTTGCATCCACACGATGTGGCAACCGCTCTGGACTATGAAGGAGTTGCTGTGCGGGCTGGCCACCATTGTGCCCAACCGCTTCTCAGGTATTTGCAGGTACCAGCCACCGTTCGAGCAAGTTTTTACATCTACAATACCAAGGCTGACTGCGACAAGTTGGTCGAGGCAATTATCAAGACAAAGGAGTTTTTCAATGGCCCTATCTAGATTAGACTCTCTTTATATGGCAGTTGTGTCTGAGCACTCCAAGTCGCCTCGTCACCGCGGAAGTTTGGACGGAGTGGAAAAGTTGGAACTCCACAACCCAACCTGTGGCGATGTGATTGAACTATCAGTCAAGATTGAAAAAGATGTGATTACCGATATTGCTTTTGACGGAGTTGGCTGTACCATTTCAACCGCATCAGCTTCTATGATGACTGAAGCAGTGCTTGGCAAAGAAATCAGTCAGATTCAAGAACTAGCAGAAATTTTCTCACAAATGGTCCAAGGCCAAGAAGATGAACGTCAGAAGGAACTAGGAGACGCCTCCCTCCTCGCGGGTGTTGCCAAATTCCCTCAACGCATCAAATGTGCCACACTTCCATGGAATGCGATTAAGAAAGCACTGGAACGAAGTGAGAGTGCTGAATAAGCATCAATACAAACTCTAAAAATGAAAATCATATAGAAAGGATTGTTCAGTTTTTGATTGGAACTGAACAGGCCCAAGATTTATAGGGCTTAGTATCTTATATTATGTCAGAAGAAAGAATTGAACCAACCCCGATTGATCTTGGGGAATATAAATTCGGTTTCCATGATGAAAACGTGGAACTGGTAGCTTCGACTGGTAAGGGGTTGAACGAAGAAGTTATTCGTGAAATGTCCCGTATCAAAGGCGAGCCTGAATGGATGCTGGAATTCCGTCTCAAGTCCTATGAGACCTTCAAGAAAATGCCTATGCAGACTTGGGGTGCAGACCTATCTGAACTGGATTTTGATGATATTGTTTACTATCAAAAACCATCGGATAAACCGGCACGTAGCTGGGATGATGTACCAGACAAAATCAAGGAAACCTTTGAACGCATCGGTATCCCAGAAGCTGAGCGTGCTTACCTGGCAGGTGCTTCTGCCCAGTACGAATCAGAAGTGGTTTACCACAACATGAAGGAAGAGTACGACAAGCACGGCATTATCTTTACAGATACTGACACGGCTCTCAAGGAACATCCAGAGCTCTTCAAAAAATACTTTGGAAAACTCGTTCCGCCATCAGACAATAAACTGGCCGCCCTCAACTCAGCCGTTTGGTCAGGTGGTACCTTTATCTACGTGCCAAAAGGCGTCAAGTTAGATATTCCATTGCAGACTTATTTTCGTATCAACAACGAAGGAACAGGTCAGTTTGAGCGGACGCTGATTATTGTGGATGAGGGAGCAAGTGTTCACTACGTCGAAGGCTGTACAGCGCCGACCTATTCGACTGCCAGCCTGCACGCTGCCATCGTGGAAATCATTGCCCACGAAGGTGCCTACATGCGCTACACGACCATCCAGAACTGGTCTGACAATGTCTATAACCTCGTAACCAAGCGTGCTCGCGCAGAGAAAAATGCTACGGTCGAGTGGATTGACGGAAACCTCGGTGCCAAGACAACCATGAAATACCCGGCCGTTTATCTGGAAGGAGAAGGCGCGCGTGGAACCATGTTGTCCATCGCCTTTGCCAATAAAGGTCAGGTCCAAGACACGGGTGCCAAGATGATTCACAATGCACCACGGACCTCCTCGTCTATCGTATCCAAATCTATTGCCCGTGGCGGTGGAGAAGTTAACTACCGTGGTCAAGTAACTTTTGCCAAAAACTCGGCAAAATCTATCAGCCACATCGAGTGTGATACCATCATCATGGACGACATTTCCAAGTCGGACACTATCCCGTTCAACGAAATCCACAACTCACAAGTGGCCCTGGAACACGAAGCCAAAGTATCAAAAATCTCAGAGGAACAACTCTATTACCTCATGAGCCGCGGCCTATCTGAATCTGAAGCCACAGAGATGATTGTCATGGGCTTTGTCGAACCATTCACCAAAGAACTCCCAATGGAATACGCAGTCGAACTCAACAGACTGATTGCCTATGAGATGGAGGGGTCGGTTGGTTAGATTTTTGGCAATTTAGCAAACATGAGTTTGCTAAAAGCCAAAAAATCTCCAACCGACGTTGGAAATAGAGAGCGACGGCAGTCGCTCTTCTTTATAATCTTATAACAATTCCATTCCTTCCACGCTCGTCGTTTTCTGTAAGAAAACGATATGTAGCTAGGAGTTTCGTAGAAACTCTCTCCAACTGAAGTTGGAGATAAGGACTTGCGGTAGCGAGTCCACATTATAATAAAGTATACAACACATCCAAAGTAGCTTTAGGGCTACTTTTTGCATTGGTCCTCCCACCAAGGATTCTTAAAATAGGGAATCCTATCTAGCAACCATTAAAATTCAAAAAGCGAACAAGTTATACTTAACAAAAATCAAAAATAGCGATATGATAGTATTATGACAAAAGAATTTACCCAGACACAAGTTGAAGAATTAAAGCAAGCACTTAAAAACAAAAATAATGCTCCGCATCATAGAAAAATAC
>NZ_JBRKNW010000027.1:0-24544 GCF_053010325.1 Streptococcus sp. P25B114
GGATTTAGGAACTTTACGAACTTTAAAAACAAGATATATATTGCTTTAAACATCAAAAATGAGAGAACGAATTTCGTCCTCTCTAGGTGTTAGCTTTTCATCTACCCACTACAGTTGACAAAGAGCCTTTCCAAGGCTCAAGGAGATGTTTCTCATCATGATCCTCCCTGTAGGGATCGAACCTACGACCCACGGATTAAGAGTCCGCTGCTCTGCCAGCTGAGCTAAGGAAGGGCAAAATAAAAATGCTGTATTGGTACCGGTTATTCATGAATTGTATTGATCCCGCACGCTAGAAGCAGGTGGGTGACGTGTTTCTGACTTAGTTGCTTCTGGGTGTACCAGCCTGCATACTGCCAAAAGATCTTTGTCTCCCTAGTAATACAAAAATAGTCGGTCAACACATAGGTATGAATTCGTATACCACAGCAGTTCTTATTTATGATTTAATATTACCACATTTTTTAAAAAAATCAAGAGAAAATCGGCAAAAAATGAAAACGTTATCAACTTTTTTTCTTGTTTTGTTTTAGCTGCTTGATTTTTTCTTGGGTCATGCCCAAGGCACGTTCATATTTGCCGGTGTCGTTGGCGTTGAAGTAGTCCGCAGTCAGTAACTTATCGGGCAGGTATTGCTGGTCCACCCATTTTTCAGGATAGGCATGGGGATACTGGTAGCCAATGGCATTTCCCAGCTCCTTACTGCCGGCATAGTGACCGTCCCGCAGATGATTTGGGATAGGCAGATGACCGTTTTTTCGCAAATCAGCCAGAGCTGCATCCATAGCCAGATAGGCAGAATTGGACTTGGGAGAAAGAGCCAAATCAATCACCACATTGGCAATCAAAATCCGTGCCTCTGGGAATCCGATTTTCTTGGCAGCTTCAAGTGCAGTCACCGTATGAATCTGAGCCTCTGGATTGGCCAAGCCGATGTCTTCATAGGCAATGACCGTCAAACGACGAGCAAGACTAGGCAAGTCTTCCGCTTCAATCAAGCGGGCAGCGTAGTGAAGGCTGGCATTGACATCGCTACCCCGAATGGATTTTTGCAGGGCGGAGAGAATGTCGTAGTGGGCATCACCGTTCTTGTCCATGCTGATGTAGGACTTTTGCAGGCTATTTTCCACGGCATCCAAGTCGATATGACGGCTACCGTCGTCACTTTCCTTGGTCGAAAGCACAGCCAGTTCTAGAGAATTGTAGGCAGCACGGAGGTCGCCATTGGTCGCATTTGCCAGAAAATCCAGAGTCTCAGGTTCAATGGTGACGGGGAAGTCAAAACCGCGTTCGCTGTCTGTCAAAGCCAACTCCAAGGCCTGTCGGATATGGCTGGTTTGCAAAGGTTGCAATTCAAAAATCTGCACCCGACTGCGAATGGCAGGCAGAATCGAGAAGAAGGGATTTTCCGTCGTTGCCCCAATCATGATGATATTGCCATTTTCCAAAAGAGGGAGCAGGAAGTCCTGCTTGGTCTTGTTGAGGCGATGGATTTCATCGAGCAGGAGAACCAGACCGCCAGAAAACTTAGCCTCTTCAGCGATTTCCTGCAGGCGTTTTTGGTTGTCGGTCGTGGCATTAAAGGTCCGAAAGGCATACTTGGTCGTGCCAGCAATTGCGGACGCAATCGAGGTCTTGCCAATTCCCGGCGGACCGTAGAGAATCATGGACGACAGCATATTGGCATCAATCATGCGGCGGATAATCTTTCCAGAACCGACCAGGTGTTCCTGACCGATTACTTCATCAATGGATTTGGGCCGCATACGAAGGGCGAGATTGGCTGGCATAGGCTTCCTTTCGTTTCTTTTGTTAGCTGATTATGGTACACTTATTATAACACAAAATCGAAAGAGGACTGACATGGCGAAACATGGCTTTTTAGATGTGCTGGAAGTGGCACTGGACAAACATTTTACCTACGATTATGAACTCAACTGGGACAAGAAAAACCATGCTGTTGAGTTGGCTTTTATCTTGGAAGCACAAAATACAGCTGGGATTGAAACGGTGGACGACGAAGGCAATGAGTCTTCTGAGGATATTTTCTTGGAGGAATATGTTCTTTTCTACAACCAGGACAAGTCTCGCTTTGACGAGGAAGATTACCTGGTCGCTCTGCCATTTGACGCCAAGAAGGGCTTTTCAGCAGAATTTCTGACCTACTTTGCAGGCTTTCTTAAGGACACCGCAGACCAAGGCCTAGATGACCTCATGGACTTTTTGGCGGACCCAGAAGCCCAAGAATTTGCGATTGCTTGGGATAGCGAGGTTTTTGAAAAAGGCAGAGCAGACTTGGTAGAGGGGGAATTTTACCCATATCCGAGGTATTAGGACATGAAGAGTGTAGAATGGGCTAGAGAACTGGCTAAAAAGGCACATGCTGGTCAGGTAGATAAGGCTGGTAGGCCGTATTTTGAACACCTAGAGGCTGTTGCCTCAAGTGTTCAAACTGAAGATGAAAAAAAGCTTGCTTATCTGCACGATATTGTAGAGGATACGGACTATGATTTAAAAGATTTGTATCACATAGGCTGTGAAAAATATATTCTTGTGGCAATTGACAGCTTGACCAAGAAAAAAGGGCAAGATTATACAGAGTATTTAAAAGGTGTCCGTTCAAATCCCTTAGCAAGAGTTGTAAAGTTGGCTGATTTAAAACACAACTCAGATCTAAGTAGACTTGAAAAAGTAACCCCAAAGGATTTAGAACGTTATGAAAAATATAAAAGAGCTATCGAATTTTTAGAATTTAAGGAACAACAAATATGAACTCATGGCAAGAATTAACGGTTCACGTGCATCGTGATGCAGAAGAGGCAGTTTCAAATCTCATGATTGAAACGGGCAGTCAGGGGGTGGCCATTAGCGACTCAGCTGACTATGTGGGGCAGGAGGACCGTTTCGGTGAACTCTATCCCGAGGTGGAGCAGTCGGATATGATTGCGATTACGGCTTACTATCCTGATACTGTGGATATTGAGGAAGTTAAGGCAGATTTGGCGACTCGCTTGGCGGATTTGACGGGCTTTGGCTTGGAAACGGGTCAGATCAGTCTAGAAAGTCAGGAATTGGCGGAGGAAGACTGGGCGGACAACTGGAAGAAATACTATGAGCCAGCTCGCATTACCCACGATTTGACCATTGTGCCGTCTTGGACCGACTATGAGGCGACTGTAGGTGAGAAGATTATCCGCTTGGATCCAGGCATGGCTTTCGGTACAGGAACTCACCCGACGACTAAGATGAGCCTTTTTGCTCTTTCTCAGGTCCTGCGTGGTGGCGAAACAGTCATCGATGTCGGCACAGGCTCAGGCGTTCTCTCTATTGCCAGTTCTCTCTTGGGTGCTAAGGAGATTTACGCTTATGACTTGGATGAAGTGGCGGTGCGTGTGGCTCAGGAAAACATTGATCTCAATGCCAATACTAGCAATATTCATGTCGCGGCAGGTGACTTGCTTCGTGGCGTTGATATTAAAGCAGAAGTTATCGTTGCCAACATCTTGGCGGATATTCTTATCCATCTGACAGAGGATGCCTACCGTCTGGTCAAGGACGAGGGCTACTTGATTATGAGCGGTATCATCGCGGATAAGTGGGACATGGTGCGAGCATCTGCGGAAGCGGCTGGCTTCTTCCTTGAGACTCACATGATGCAGGGCGAGTGGAATTGCTGCGTCTTCAAGAAAACAGCTGACCGCTCAGGTGTGATTGGAGGCTAGGATGCAGCAGTATTTTGTCAATGGCAGAGCACCGCAGGGCCTTTTCCAGATTAGCGATAAAGACACTGCCAAGCACATGTTTTCTGTTATGCGCTTGCAGTCAGACGACCAGATTGTCCTTGTTTTTGACGACGGCATCAAACGCTTGGCGCGCGTGGTAGATAGCCAGAACCAATCTGTTGAAATCATCGAAGAACTGGCAGACAATGTCGAATTACCTGTCTCCGTTACCATTGCCATGGGTTTTCCCAAGGGAGATAAGCTCGAATTTGTCGCCCAAAAGGCAACGGAGTTAGGCATGGCAGCTCTTTGGGCCTTTCCAGCGGACTGGTCTGTGGTCAAATGGGACGGTAAAAAACTGGCAAAAAAAGCAGAAAAGTTAGAAAAAATCGCCCAAGGCGCAGCCGAACAAAGTAAACGCAATCGCATTCCAGCTATTCGCTTATTTGAGAAAAAAGCGGCTTTCTTAGTCCAGTTGGCAGGCTTTGATCAGATTATCTTAGCCTACGAAGAGGCCGCCAAAGAAGGCGAACAAGCCAATCTAGTGAAAATCTTATCTGGCTTAGAAGTTGGCCAATCAGTCCTTGTCATCGTCGGTCCAGAAGGTGGTGTATCGCCTGAGGAAGTAGCCGCTTTTGAAAAAGCAGGAGCGGTCAAGACAGGTCTAGGTCCCCGTATTTTGCGAGCGGAGACGGCTCCCCTCTACGCCCTTTCTGCCATTAGCTACGCTACGGAATTGTTGAGGTAGTCTATGTTCGCTGTAGGTACGATTATCAATACCATCGCCATTGCCCTAGCAGGTGTGATAGGGTCTTGGTTTGGTCATTTACTCAAGGAACGCCATCAGTCCGGTCTAACCATGGCTAGCGGGATTGCTGTCTTATTTCTAGGAATTTCAGGTAGTTTAGAAGGACTGTTGACAGTAGTTGATGGTCAACTCAAAAGTCAAAATAGCATGCTTTTGGTCCTTAGTTTAGCCTTAGGGATTTTGATTGGGGAAGTGCTGCATATCGAAGGCTGGTTTGAAAGGCTGGGTGTTTGGCTCCGTGAAAAATCAGGAAACAGCCAAGATGGGCAATTCTTAGATGCTTTCCTGACAGCGTCATTGACCGTTTGTATCGGTGCCATGGCCATACTAGGAGCCATCCAAGATGGCTTGACGGGTGATTATCGTTTGTTGGCCGTTAAGAGTATTTTGGACTTTATTATCATTTTGATTATGACCTCTAGTCTGGGCAAGGGAGCTGGATTTTCAGCTGTACCGGTCTTTCTCTTTCAAGGTTCGCTGACAGTGCTAGCCCGCTTGATTGAGCCCTTGATGACAGAGCAGGCACTGAGCAATCTATCTATGGTCGGATCGGTCCTTATTTTCTGCGTCGGGGTCAATATCGTCTGGGACCGGAAAATTCGTGTGGCCAATATGTTGCCTGCGGTGCTGGTTGCCGTTGTCTGGGCTTATTTCCAATAAATTCATCACCATTTACATACAATTATTTGCCTTTTTCATACAAGTTTTGTTATAATACGGTTGAAAGTAGGTGATTCTATGCGTAAGTGGTTTTCCTTTTCTCTACTATGTGTTGCCAGTCTGTGCCTAGCTTCCTGTCGGATGAGCGTTTCTTTATAGTCGAGGCTTGGGTGGAAAATGGCAGAGCGACCATCTACTTCATTACTCCCAAGACGTTCGAGCAGACCGAGCTGGTGTTGGACTACTTTGTGGCCCAGTGGCCCTGGCAGCCAGTCGAAGAGTTGGGAGGAAACTGATATGAGATGGAAATCGTGGTATCTGAACCTGTTACTGGTGGCAGGTTTGGCCTTTCTGCTGTGGCGACAGGCAGAGGTTATCCCAGGAACTAACTATAAAATCTTGTCCGACCTGGTCTTACAGGACCGGGAGACAGGGGTCATCTATACTTTTGAAAATCTGGAAGTTAGGACCGCCTTTGTGTCCGGAATCGAGGAAGACCAAGCGGTTTTAGAAAAAAACTTTGAAACGAGAGAAATGGGTGAGGATCTGGTGGATAAGGTCTATGGTGGCGAGGAGGGGCAGATGATGGAGTGGACCGAAAGCAAGGGCTTTGGTTGGAATTGGTTCAGCTCAACGATATCCTATCCCGTGCCTGCTGGGGAATACGGGATCATTCGCTTGGAAACACGCTATAAAAACGAGACCTACCGTCTGGAGCAAGAGGGCAAACTTCTTGGTACCTATACAGTGAAAACTCCACAAGAAGAGTACCTCGTCCCTATCTATACGACATCATAAAAAGCAAGTCCAATCGGGCTTGCTATCTTTCTAAATCCTTAGTCGTCATCTCCAAATGTATCGCGATACATTTTGTCAATTAGTGCTCTACGTTTGTACTCAGTTTGTTCCTCTGTGTGAGGGTGGAGTTTAACCAGCAACCAACCTACAACAAGGAATACCCCAACAGTAGTAATAATTTCAGCCATTATCTTTTTAACTTCCTTTTCCTTATCTAATCAATCAGGTTTAATCTTCCCTGCGTTTAGCAGCCAGTCCTGCTAATCCTGCAAGTCCGATACCAATTAAGCTGAGCACAGAAGTCGCATCGCCTGTGTTTGGCAATGTTTTCACTCCTGGAGCTGGTGTGGTCTCGACAGGTTTGTCAGCTGGCAAGGTAATTTTCTGACCAGATGAAAGGGTGATGACTTGGCCACCAGCATTTGCTTGACCAGGCTTGATTGGTTTTTGTGGTTTTGGATTAGGTGTTTGAGGAGTTGGGATGATAATGTCAATGGTTGGAGGAGTCGCAGATTCTGGTTTAGGCTCAGTGTAGAGGAAGCGGTAAACGCCCATGCCGTTGACTCCGTCACCTACAAATTCTTCAATATATTCCACATCTTCCAACTTCTCTGCAGCAATCAAATCCTTAGCAGAGTTTGATGTACGGAAACGAAGGTCTAGGCCCTTGATAGTATCCGCAAAACGCCAGTTGCTATCGGCAGAAGGGTTGATATTTTTCTCTTCTAGGATATAGTTGATGATTACTTGGCGGTTTTCCAGGTTGAGCAGGCGGTTGACCGTCGCATTTTTCACACCAGGGAAAGTACCACTAGCGCGGTAGTTATTGGTCGCTACCATGAATTCCATGTCATCCGTCACAGGCTGACCATTGTACTTGAGGTCACGGACACGGCTAGCATCTTTATTGACAAGCTTACCGCTGGTATCGTATTTGTTTGGCTGGGTAATATCGTAGGTATAGGTTACACCGTCGATAACATCGAAGTTATAGTTACGGAAGTTGATGTTGAGCAACTCCTGAGGCTTTTTGTTGTTTCGGTCCACTTGGTTGAATTGACCAGCAGACATTTCCAACCATTCTTTCAGGTCAGCACCAGTGATTTTCAGAATAGCAGTGACATTATCATAAAGATAGAGGTCGGCTACGTTTTTGATAGCAATGGAACCAGCTGGAATGTCTGTGTAGTTGTCGCCCTCAGAAATACCGCGACCACCAGCCTTGAACGGAGCTGCTGCAGAAAGGAGTGGCAACTTGCCTTCCTCTGTGCCAGCCAATTCTTTTTCCAAGTACCAGAGCTGAGCCTTGTTGACAATCTGAACAGACGGGTCATCTTTTACTAGGGAGAAGTAGCTGTGAATGCGGGAGCTGGTTTCACCAACTTTTTCATTGACATAAGTAACTGTCGCATCGTGAGCCTCTTTCGCAAGGGCAAGGATTTCTGGGTCAGCCACAGGAGACTTGGTATCAATCTTGCGGATTTGTCCCTTGCCGTCTACCACATTCCACTTGCCGTCGGTGTAGGTCACCTTGAGGTCAATGATGCCCAGGTGGTCACCGTATTTACCTGCCATGGTCACTGGAGTGCCGTTAATGGTGCCGTTCACATCATCAACACCAGCGTATTGGGCATAGAAACCAGGCTTTTCAGGGTTCATGGTTGGGAAGAGGGCATGAGAATGTCCAGTCACAACCGCATCGACACCGTCGATCCCTGCGATATGGTAGCCCACGTTTTCTTCGCCAACTTCGTAAGTATCATCACCGATACCAGAGTGGGAAAGAACCAGAACGATGTCTGCACCAGCTTGCTTGATAACGGGCACAATTTCTTTCACAGCTTGGACGGCATCGTTGACCACTACCTTGCCTTCTAGGTTTGCCTTGTCCCAATTGAGAATCTGAGGCGGAACAATACCGGTAATACCGATGTTGAGGTTGACAGGGCGACCAGTTGTGTCGGTAAAGGTCTTGGTCACCAATTCGTAGGTTTTAAAGACAGGTTGGAGGGATTTTGCATCCACTACGTTGGCATTGACCACCGGAAGGCTGGTTGAAGCCAATACAGTATGAAGGAAGTCCAAGCCGTAGTTAAATTCATGGTTACCCAGTGTTGATGCGTCAAAATCAAGCTCTTCCAGAGCAGCGTACATAGGGTGTTTTTCGCCAGTCTCAACAGGGTCAACGATAGCCTTGTAGGTGCCCAGTGGTGTGCCTTGGATCAGGTCTCCATTGTCGACCGTAACGGTGTTTGGATTTTCAGCGCGTGCCTCTTCGATGAGGACAGCTGTCTTGGCCAAGCCAAGGTTTTGTGACTCCTTGTCCTGGTAGTAATCGTAGTTGACCAGGTTGGTGTGGAGGTCGGTTGTAGACAGGATGCGGACATCGACCGTCTGGCCTTCTACTGGAGGGGCAACTTCTGTTGTGGTCGTTGTGATTGGTTCAGCAGTGAGGACAGGCTGACTAGTATCTCCCCCAGTTCCCCCAGTTCCCTCAGTTGGTGCTGGTGCTGGTACAGTTTCGTTTGTCACCGTTGGTTGACTTGCTGGTGTTGTTACCTCTTCAGCCTGGACCAATTGTGCGCTACTAGTTGCCAAGACTGCCAAGGTCAAGGCTGTAGCCGATTTACTAAAAGGAAATTTCATAAGAAATCCTCTACTTTCTATTAAAGTGTGTAAGAAACATTATACAGGTTCAGAAGGATTTTTTCAACCGTTTTCGGAACAATGAATTAAAAAATAAGAACAAAACAACCATGTAATCGCTTGATAAACAAACATTAACTTTTAAATTAAGAAAATAATTCGTTCGTTTGTGGCGGACAGTTAGGAATGTATCTGATTTCTTCCTCTTTTCCTATGAAAATGGTAAAATAATAGGAAATAGCTAGGGAGAGAAGTAAATGAAAGAAGTCAATTATACAGGAGAGGAAGTCGTTGCCCTAACAGCCACTTATTTGCCAGAAGAGGATGTTACTTTTGTCAAAAAGGCTTTGGATTTCGCGACAGAGGCTCACAAGCCACAATTTCGCAAGTCCGGTGAGCCCTACATTCTCCATCCTATACAGGTGGCAGGTATCTTGGCAGGTCTAAAGCTGGATGCGGTAACGGTTGCCTGCGGTTTTTTGCATGATGTGGTGGAGGATACAGACATTACCCTGGACCAGATGGAGGCAGAATTTGGCCCTGAGGTTCGTCACATCGTCGGCGGTGTGACCAAGCTGGGCAAGGTAGAATACAAGTCCCATGAAGAGCAGTTGGCTGAAAACCACCGCAATATGCTGATTGCCATGTCTCAGGATATGCGGGTTATCCTGGTCAAACTGGCTGACCGCCTTCATAATATGCGGACCCTCAAGCATCTCCGACCAGACAAGCGGGAGCGGATTTCACGTGAAACAATGGAAATATATGCTCCTCTTGCCCACCGTCTGGGGATTTCCTCTGTCAAGTGGGAGCTGGAGGATATGTCCTTCCGATACCTCAATGAAGTGGAGTTCTATAAGATTACCCACATGATGCGAGAGAAACGTCGGGAGAGGGAGGCTCTGGTCACAGAAGTAGTGGACAAACTGCGTGAGTACACGGAGGAGCGCCACCTTCATGGGCAGATTTATGGCCGGCCAAAGCATATTTACTCTATTTACCGCAAGATGCACGACAAGAAAAAGCGGTTTGACGAGCTCTACGACTTGACGGCCATTCGCTGCATTATGGACACACCGAGCGATGTTTATGCCATGCTGGGCTATATTCATGAATTGTGGAAGCCCATGCCAGGTCGGTTCAAGGACTACATTGCCAGCCCCAAGGCCAATGGCTACCAGTCCATCCACACCACAGTTTACGGACCAAAAGGCCCTATCGAGTTTCAGATTCGGACAGTGGAAATGCACCAGGTTGCAGAGTACGGGGTTGCGGCTCACTGGGCCTACAAGCGTGGTGGCAAGGCAACTGCTTCTGAAAAAGAGCTGCGTTGGATCAACAACCTGATTGAACTTCAAGAAGGGGCAGGAGATGCCCAATCCTTCGTTGATTCGGTCAAAGAGGACATTTTCACCGAGCGTATTTACGTTTTCACGCCAGATGGTGCTGTGCGTGAGTTGCCAAAGGATTCTGTACCGATTGACTTCGCCTATGAGATTCATACCAAGGTCGGTGAGCGAGCAACAGGTGCCAAGGTCAACGGCCGCATGGTGCCTCTGACGACCAAGCTTAAGACAGGCGACCAGGTGGAAATCATCACCTCTGCCAACTCTTTCGGCCCAAGTCGTGACTGGGTCAACATCGTCAAGACCCACAAGGCTCGTAACCGGATCAAGCAGTTCTTCAAAAACCAAGACAAGGAACTATCTGTTTCCAAGGGTCGAGAGATGATTCAGGCCTTGCTGTTGGAAAATGGCTACGCTCCAAATCAGTATTTGGACAGAAAGCACATGGATGCCGTTTTGCAGAAGGCCAGCTACAAGACGGATGAGGCCCTCTTTGCCGCAGTTGGTTTCGGTGAGGTTTCGGCTATCTCTGTTTTCAATCGCCTGACGGAGAAAGAGCGTAAGGAGGCTGAGCGCGCCAAAGCCAAGGCTGTCGCGGACGAATTGGTCAACGGTGGCGAAGTCAAGCATGATAATAAGAAAGACAGTCTCAAAATCCGTCACGAGGGTGGTGTGGTTATCGAGGGGGCATCCGGTCTCCTCATCCGGATTGCCAAGTGCTGTAATCCGGTACCTGGTGATGAGATTGTCGGCTACATTACCAAGGGGCGTGGGGTAGCTGTCCACCGGGTGGATTGTATGAACCTCAAGAGCCAGGACAATGTGGAGCAACGACTGATTGATGTCGGTTGGGAAGAGGATGATAATTCAACCAAGGAATACATGGCCAATATCGACATTTATGGGCTCAATCGCTCTGGTCTGCTCAACGATGTCCTCAAGGTCTTGACCAATGCTAGCAAGAACATTTCCTCGGTCAATGCCCAGCCAACCAAGGATATGAAGTTTGCGACCATCCACGTTTCCTTTGGTATTTCCAACCTGGCAACCTTGACCAGTCTGGTGGACAAGATTAAGTCGGTGCCAGAAGTTTACTCAGTGAAAAGGACCAATGGATAGATGAAAATTGTATTACAACGTGTATCACAGGCCAGTGTGACCATCGAAGGAAGTATTCATGGGCAAATTGATCAGGGACTTTTGCTCCTAGTAGGTGTGGGGCCAGATGACAGCCAGGACGATCTAGATTATGCTGTTCGCAAAATTGTTAATATGCGGATATTTTCCGATGAGAATGGCAAGATGAACAAGTCTGTCCAAGATGTGGCGGGCAAGATTTTATCCATTTCCCAATTTACTCTCTTTGCGGATACAAAAAAAGGTAATCGCCCTGCCTTTACAGGAGCGGCAGCTCCTGCCCTAGCCAGCCAACTCTATGATGCCTTTAACCAGGCTCTGTCAGCCTATGTACCGGTTGAAGTGGGCGTTTTTGGGGCGGACATGGCGGTCAGTCTAGTCAATGATGGTCCGGTGACCATTGTGTTAGATACCAAAAATCGCTAGTCGTCTATACTTTTTGTGTCTGTTTTGATATACTAAGAGTGAATTAGATGTGGAGGTGTGCCATGAAAAACTTACTGACCAATCATTTTTTCTACCTAGTGGTAGCATTTACCTTGATTTTGGTGATTTACTTTAGTGGAATTGACAAACGCTGGATTATTCTGGCAAGTTTTCTCTATTTCATTCCTTCGCAGATTTTATACCGTCGTCGCCTTAAAGAGCGACTCCAAGAAAACCAGTCCGAGTAGGCTGGTTTTTTCGACAGTGTTGGTTTAGTCATTTGAATTAGCTTTGATGCATCGTCACTTTCGACTTGCCGTACTCTAGTACAGCCTGCGCCTCAGTTCCTTGTCTGAAAGCCCTTCATTCGACTATTATTTGAAAACAATGTGCTATAATAATCTTGTCACAAAGTGCTAGTGTATGTTTTGAAGATAGGATGAGGGAGCAGAAATATGAGAAAATTTTTTCAAGACCTTAATCAAGAGTATCTGGAAACCAGAAGTTCAGTTGGAGAAGATTGGCTGGAGTGGATTATCCAGAGAAAGATGACCTGGGGCATGCGGTGGGGCTTGGTAGGGATTCTCATGTTTGTCTTGCAGCCTTTAACCTATAACCCTCACTTTCTATTGGGCTGTTTTTATATAGGTTTCCTACTTGGGTTAGTGTATGTATGTGGGCAACTGTTTTTGGCAGCCAAATCTATTTTCCGTAATGTGAGAAAAAAATAATCGCTCAGCTTATTAGGTTGGGCGATTTTGCTTTTCTACGAATAATTCTTGGGCGATGGCTGTAGGGATAGCCAGTTCTTTGTCCTTGTACTGGATGGTGATGGTCTGGGCAAACTGGTCGAAGGCTGTCACAAGTAGTTGATCGCCGACAGCTAACTCATGTTGTTCCAGGTATTGGAGAAGCTGGTAGAAGTCATGGATACGAACCAGTTGGTAGGAGCCGGTTTCTGTCAGCTGAGACAGTCGGGTCTGGTAGCGTTCCACAAGCAACTGGTTTTCTTTAGGAATACTGCCACCGTGTGGGCAGGTTGGGGGATAGCCCAGCAGTTTGTCCAGTTGGTTGATAAAATGGTCTGAAACGGTGTGTTCTAAAATTTCAGCTTCTTCATGGACTTGCTCAGGGGAATAGCCCAGCTGCTCGACCAAAAAGACTTCTATCAGGCGGTGCTTGCGGTAGAGGTTGGCTACCATTTCCAAGGCGACTTGGCTGAGGATGTAACCTGCTGCTTTATCTTTTTCAATCAGCTCTTCCGTTACCATTTTTTTCAGCATTTCGGAAACGGCTGGGGCGGAAAAATTCATCTTTTCAGCAATCTGCTTATTGGTGATTTTTTGTTCAGTCTGCCCTAGTTCATAGATGACTTTCAGGTAATCTTCTTTGTTTGGTGTCATAGTCTCTCACTTTCTAGTAAGAATAGTATACCAAAATTTTATAAAAATCATTGACAGAAAGAATTTTTTAATATATATTAAAACTAAAGTTAAGTATACCTAATTATTTAAAAAGGAGAACCTATCATGAAAAAACTATTTCTCAGTTTGGCTCTGCTATTGTCCCTTATCGGACTAGGAGCCTGTCGTTCAACGCAAAGCCCAGAGGCTTCCAGCAAGCCGCGAGTAGCGGTCACGACCTCTTTCCTCAATGACATGGTCTACCAGCTGGCAGGAGATGAGGTGGAGCGGGATCTACTAATTCCAGCGGGGGAAGACCCGCATCTCTATGTTGCCAAGACCAGCGACCTGTCTAAACTGCAGAAAGCAGATCTTGTTCTCTACCACGGTTTGCACTTTGAAGGTAAAATGGTTGAAGCTTTGGAGAAGACCGGAGTAGCTGTTTCTAAAAACTTTAATGCAAAAGACTTGAATACGATGGATGAGGATGGAGAAGAGATTGTCGATCCGCACTTCTGGTTTTCAATTCCCCTCTATAAATCAGCGGTAGCGGTAGCTTCTGAGGAGTTGCAAAAACTTCTTCCGGAAAAAGCAGAGCTGATTCAGAAAAATACGGAAAATTATCTAGCTCAGTTGGGTGACTTGCATACTTGGATTGAAAAAGAGTTGAGTGTTCTGCCTGCTGAGAGCCGTTACCTAGTCACCCCTCATGATGCCTTTAACTACTTCGCAGCCAGCTATGACTTTACTCTCTATGCACCGCAGGGCATTAGCACCGAGTCTGAAGTTGCCAACAGCGATATGATTGAAACGGTCAATATGATTTTAGAACATGGTATCAAGGCTATCTTCACCGAGTCAACAACCAGTCCAGAACGCATGGAAAAATTGCAGGAAGCTGTCAAGGCCAAGGGTGGTCAGGTAGCGATTGTAAGCGGTGAAGGCAAGGAGCTATTCTCAGATTCCCTAGCGCCAGAAGGGGAAGAGGGAGCAACATTTATCGATATGTACAAGCATAATGTCCAGTTAATTGTGGAGCATTTGCAGTAAGAAAGGTTGGAAGAATGGAAGAAATACTGAGAGTTGAAGACTTGTCCTTGCACTATGGTGCAGGACAGGTCAAGGCTCTAGATCAGGTCAGTTTTCAGCTACCAAAGGGTTGTCGTGCGGCTTTGGTCGGACCAAATGGTGCAGGGAAATCGAGCTTGTTTAAGGCGATTTTGGGATTGGAGAAGGGGGTAAGTGGCAAGGTTTCACTACTGGGTCAGTCAGAGAAACTGGACCAAGTTATTCAAAAAAATGTTGCCTATATTCCCCAAGCCAGCCAGGTCAACTGGCAGTTCCCTGCAAGGGTTCTGGATATTGTCCTGATGGGACGGTTTGCCCATACCAGTGGTTTCTTCCGTCGACCAAGTTCCTTAGATAAGGAACAGGCAGAGCAGGCTCTGGAAGAGATGAAGATTAGTGATTTACGCAATCGGCAGATTGACCAGCTATCTGGAGGTCAGCGGCAACGAGTCTTTCTAGCTAGGGCCTTGGCTCAGGAAGCTGAAATCTACATGATGGACGAGCCTTTGGCTGGGATTGATCAGGTGACAGAGCAAGTCATCATGGACTGTTTGAAGAAGTTCCAGCAAGAAGGCAAGACCTCCCTGGTTATCCACCATGACCTTTTGACCTTGGAAAAGTATTTTGATTATGTCCTCTGGCTCAATGGTCGTTTGGTGGCAGAGGGGGCTATGGATCAGGTGGATTTGCTGCAAGCCTATCAGGCTGCCTTTGGTCAGGAACCAGCCTTGTTTCTAAAGGAGGGGCTCGGTCATGCTTGATCTCTTGCAGGACTATTCTTTTTGGACGGTAGCTCTGGGAACCCTTGTTTTAGCCTTGGCGGCTAGCCAAATCGGGACCATTAGCGTCTTGACCAGGCAGAGTTTAATCGGAGATAGCTTGGGGCATGCGGCCTATCCAGGTATCATCCTGTCCTATATGGTCTTTCAATCGCGTCACCCCCTGCTCCTCTTGATTGGAGCGGTGGCTTCGGGTTACCTGTCCTATGGTCTGGTCAGCTGGCTCTGTCGAGGAGGACGGACCAGTCGGGTCAATGCCTTGGCACTGGTTTCAGCGGCTTTTTTTGGACTGGGCTTGGTTCTCAAGCAGTATGTTCAGGGCAATGCGGCCTTTCAAGGAGCTGCCCAGGCAGGCTTGGAAAACTATGTTTTTGGTCAGGCTGCCTTTATGCAGCTGGATGATGTCGTACTCATTTGCTTGGTAGCCTTGCTAGCCTTGTTCCTATTTGGCTGGCACTACCAGTCGTTCAAGCTCTATCTGTTTGACAGACAATTTGCCAAGCTAGTGGGGATTCCTGTGGAAAAGATTGACCGTATGACTCTGTTTCTGATGATGAGTTTGATTGCGGTTGGCTTGAAGGTGGTTGGGGCTATCCTGATGAGTAGTTTCTTGATAGCACCGGCTGTCTTTGGCTTGCTTCTAGGAAAGTCCTATGACCAGACCTTGGCATTAGCAGCAGGAATTGCTGGATTTTCAGCCCTACTTGGAAGTTATGTGAGTTCAGTGGTGACAGGGTTATCGACTGGGCCGGCTATTATTGTTTGCTTGAGTTTGTCCTCTTTGGTGGCTTTTGCTTATGTGACCTATATCAGAAAGGAGAATGCAGGTGCTTGAGGTCTTATTGATTTTACTGGCTGTCGGTTCTTCTTGTGGCTTGATTGGGTCTGTCCTGGTGGTGCGCAATCAGGCCATGCTGGCAGATGCCTTGTCCCACTCGGTTCTGTTGGGGATAGTACTGGGCTTCTTTGTCAGTCACAACCTTGATTCCCCCCTGCTCTTGTTTGGGGCGGCGGTTTTTGGTCTACTGACAGTTCTAGCGATTGAGGGGCTACACACTCGCAAGTTGGCTCAGGATGCGGCGACGGGCTTGCTCTTTACCTTTTTCTTTGCCCTAGCGGTTATTCTCATCTCCCTCTTTGCCCGTAATGTCCATCTGGACTTGGATATGGTTCTGATGGGCGAGGTGCTCTTTGCCCCTCTTAACAGGCTGGACCTATTTGGCCTGTCGCTACCCTTGGCCTTGGTCAAGTCCGTCGGGCTCTTGCTAGTCTTACTGGTCTTCTTTTTCTTGAACTTTCAAGCTCTGACCCTCTATCTCTTGGACAAGGAGCAGGCTAAACTCCAAGGGATTGCCACCAAAAGACTGGAGCTAGGGTTGATTTTTCTGGTTTCCTTGACAACGGTCTTGTCCTTTGAAGCGGTCGGCTCTATGGCGGTCATTATTTTCTTACTAGCACCCAGTATGGCGGCCTTACCTTGGTCAAAGCATTTCTGTCAGTTTTTAGTTTTGGGGCAATGCTGCGCCATTCTGATGATTGTTCTAGGCTTTGGTCTTGCCAGCTGGCTTGACCTGACCATGTCTGGAATCTGTTCGGTCATGGGTCTTCTGACAGTCTGCGTCAGCTTTTTCCTAAAAAATGCCCTAAAAATTTAGTTTGGCAAATGAAATTGTCAGACTTTTTTGTTATTATAGTAAGTAATCACACAAGCAAAGGAGAAAATAATGACACGTTTACAAGATGATTTTTACGAATACGTCAATGGTGAATGGGCAAAAACTGCCGTCATTCCAGATGATAAGCCAAGAACAGGTGGTTTCTCAGACCTGGCGGACGAGATTGAAAAGCTCATGATTGACACGACAAACGCTTGGTTGGCGGGAGAAAATGTCCCAGAAGATAGCGTTTTGCAAAACTTTGTAGCCTTCCACAAGCAAGTGGCTGACTATGAAACCCGTGACCGTTTGGGCGCAGAACCAGCACAAGCCTTGATTGCTGAGTACAAGGCTCTCAACTCTTTCGAAGAATTCACCAGCAAGCTGGCAGAATATGAGTTAGCAGGCAAGCCAAACCTGATGCCTTTCGGTGTGGCACCTGACTTTATGGACGCGACTACCAATGTCCTCTGGGCAGATTCTCTAGGCATTATCCTGCCAGATACGACCTACTATGAAGAAGGTCATGAAAAAGGGGCTGAATTGCTCAAGACTTGGCGTGAGAGCCAGGAAGCCCTCCTGCCTAAGTTTGGTTTCAGCGATGAGGAAATCAAGGAACTTCTAGATAAACGTTTGGAACTGGATGCCACGATTGCCAAGTATGTTCTGTCAAATGAAGAGGGGTCAGAGTACGCCAAACTTTACCACCCCTACGAGTGGGCAGATTTTACAGCCTTGGCACCAGAGTTGCCTTTGGATCATTTCTTCACAGCGATTTTAGGTCAAACACCAGACAAGATTATCGTGCCTGAGGAACGTTTCTGGCAGGCTGCCAAGGAAATTTACAGTGCGGATAATTGGGAGCTTTTGAAGGCGACCTTGATTTTGAAAGCAGCAGGAGCTTATACAGCCTTCCTGTCGGATGAAATCCGTATTCTAGCAGGAGCCTACAGCCGTGCGCTTTCTGGTACACCACAGGCTCAAAACCAAGAAAAAGCAGCCTACAATCTGGCACAAGGTTACTTTAACCAAGCCCTCGGTCTTTGGTATGCTGGAGAAAAATTCTCACCAGAAGCCAAGGCCGATGTGGAAGCAAAAGTCGCTAAGATGATTGAGGTCTACAAGTCTCGTTTGGAAACGGCAGACTGGTTGGCTCAGGAAACGCGTGACAAGGCCATTGTCAAACTCAATGTTATCAAGCCTTACATCGGCTACCCAGAAGCCTTGCCAGAGCGTTATTATAAGAAGATTGTTGACCCAAGCAAGTCCCTGGTGGAAAATGCCATCGAACTAAACAAGATTGACATTGCTCATGGTTGGAGCAAGTGGAACAAGCCTGTGGACATTAAGGAATGGGGCATGCCAGCTCACATGGTCAACGCCTACTATAACCCGCAGAAAAACTTGATTGTCTTCCCAGCAGCCATTTTGCAGGCGCCTTTCTACTCTCTGGAGCAGTCTTCATCAGCTAACTACGGCGGTATCGGTGCGGTTATTGCCCACGAGATTTCCCATGCCTTTGACTCAAACGGTGCTTCCTTTGATGAGCATGGTAGCCTTAATAACTGGTGGACAGAAGAAGACTATGCAGCTTTTGAAGCTCGTACTCAGCAGGTTATCGACCAGTTTGAAGGTCAGGATTCTTACGGTGCCAAAATCAATGGTAAGTTGACCGTGTCAGAAAACATTGCTGACCTTGGTGGGATTGCAGCGGCCTTGGAAGCAGCCAAGTCAGAAGATGACTTCTCCGCAGAGGAATTCTTCACTAACTTTGCTCGCATCTGGCGAATGAAGGCCCGTCCTGAGTTCATGCAGATGTTGGCTAGTGTCGATGTCCATGCACCAGGTCACCTACGCACCAACATCCAGTTGCCAAACTTCGATGAATTCCATGAAACATTTGGCGTTCAAGAAGGCGACGGCATGTGGCGTGCAAAAGAAGACCGTGTGATTATTTGGTAAAACAGAGAAACACCTAGTGTTTACGTGCACTAGGTGTTTTTTTATTCAACAAAGCTAGCTAATGTATCGTCTTTAAAGAGAAGAATTTGCCTTGATATACTACGTATACCAAGTATTGACTTACCAGTCAATACTTAACCCATAGGTAAAGGAGAAAATGATGAATACTTTAACCTTAAAAGATTTATTTCATTTTTCTGATGAAGACTTACCCAAAGTAAAGTTGCGTTTCCATGTCTGGGAAGGTAGTGTGGATTATACTAAATCCTACTATCTAGCGGACAAGGAACAAGTAAATAATTGGAATGTTTTTTACAATCCAGAAGGAAAAAACTATTTTCGTGTTGGAGAGATTGTGGTCAACTTTATTAAAGTCGGTCACAATAAATGGTTATTAACAACGGTGAAGGAAATAACAGACCAGCTATCTGTCACCTCTGGAAAGTCTTATGAAGGAAAGGTGCGGGAGGAGTTTGCTGCTTACTTCGATCGCCTGATTATTGATTTTAAAGTTGGGATTTCGACGGTACGCTATTTTGAGCGGTCTGCAAAGGACATCGTTATTCGAGAACTGCTTCCTACACCTTGGACAGGGGATGACTTTCCTGGTTATGATAATATCCGTCTATCTTATTACCAACTGGAGAGTATTTTCCGACTGCAAAAGCAGGATTGGTTAACAGCCCTTGGCAATCAAAAGGCCGTCTATTTATTGACAGATAGACAAACGGGCAAGAATTATGTTGGTTCTGCGACCAGTGATAGCGGCATGCTTTTGTCGCGCTGGCAATCCTATGTCAACAATGGTCACGGTGGAAATAAGGAACTCCGTCAGCTTGTCAAGGAGCAGGGATTTGACTATATCAAGGCCAATTTTCAATATAGCCTTCTGGAAAATTATAATGGAAAAGTAGATGACCATCACATCTTAGAGCGGGAGTCGTGGTGGAAAGAAACCTTGCGGTCAAGAGATTTTGGTTACAATGCCAACTAGGGGGCGAAATGAAGGTAAATAGAGTCATTTTTACACCACGTGTCTCATTTTCAGCTCAAGGGACCTTAAAATTTGTATTGAAAAGATGGCGTCCTGAGGGATTTTTTGTCAGAGAGTTAGGGAAAGGAAATGGTAACTGGACGATTTATCGCCCAGGAAAAATAGAGGTGGAGATAGACGATGATGGAGAGGTAATCTGCCTAGATGTTACACAACGAGTAAAAGAGTTGTATGGCCGAAAGCGTCTGACGGAGAAATTTGCTAAAGATATTGAATCTGACTTGCGAACAGGGAAATTATCTTTAGATGATTTGTAAATGAAACGAAGGGAGGTGTGTGCTATGCAAGAATGGATTGTAGTTGACCAATTTGGAAACCTTTATGCTGGACCATTTTTAGGACCAGAAGGAAAAAGATATGCGGAAGAATACGTTAAAAGTTTATATGGAAATTATCGTGTAGAACTCAAAAAATAATTTAATCTTAGCTCTTGCTGGGTATGGGCCTTTGGATGTGGTGTTAGAGGTCGATGGGATCGATTTTTCAGCGATTCTTTGGTTCCATCAAAACGCTTATTCCAGCGCATAAGAGAGGCTTTTGAAACTTTTGTATCGTCGACAGATGAAGGCGACAGAGGCACTATTTTGGTAGGTTTTAACAGCGTGGTAACGTGTTTCTAGAGTATGTGGTAAATAGCGAAGATTTTGTGATATACTAGTAATGAGAAGATTCCTTTTTGGTGAGTGGTGGTACTCTTATCATATCAGGGAATCTTCTTTTTGACTTCTAGAAGTCTCACATCTAGTCTCACATCTATTGTAACGCTACATTTGGACAAGAAAAAATAAAGCATATCTATTTGACACGGCTTCTCATCTATGGTATTATATTAGACGGTACTTTTTACTTTTGGTCTCTCAAGAGTGTACAGGGACGTGCTGACAAATGTTGCAAAAGTACACACGGATAGGGGTTGTCACCAATGCTCTATCACCAAAAATAAAAAATATATACAGGAGAATGTAGATGCCTACAATTAACCAGTTGGTACGTAAACCACGTAAGTCTAAAGTAGAAAAATCTAAATCACCAGCTTTGAACGTTGGTTACAACAGCCGTAAAAAAGTTCAAACAAATGTTTCATCACCACAAAAACGCGGTGTTGCAACTCGTGTCGGAACAATGACACCTAAAAAACCTAACTCAGCCCTTCGTAAATTCGCTCGTGTACGTTTGAGCAACCTTATCGAAGTTACTGCTTACATCCCAGGTATCGGTCACAACTTGCAAGAGCACAGCGTTGTTCTTCTTCGTGGTGGACGTGTAAAGGACCTTCCAGGGGTACGTTACCATATCGTTCGTGGTGCGCTTGATACTGCAGGTGTAAACGATCGTAAGCAAGGCCGTTCTAAATACGGTACTAAACGTCCAAAAGGCTAAGAAAGGGGAAATATAAATGAGTCGTAAAAATCAAGCGCCTAAGCGCGAAGTATTGCCAGATCCATTGTATAACTCAAAATTGGTCACTCGTTTGATCAACCGTGTTATGTTGGACGGTAAACGTGGTACTGCTGCATCAATCGTTTACGGTGCTTTTGACCAAATCAAAGAAGCAACTGGTAACGATGCACTTGAAGTATTTGAAACAGCAATGGAAAACATCATGCCTGTACTTGAAGTACGTGCACGTCGTGTTGGTGGTTCTAACTACCAAGTTCCAGTTGAAGTTCGTCCAGAGCGTCGTACAACACTTGGTCTTCGTTGGTTGGTAACAATCGCTCGTAACCGTGGTGAGCACACTATGATCGATCGCCTTGCGAAAGAAATCATGGATGCAGCAAACAACACAGGTGCAGCTGTTAAGAAACGTGAAGACACCCACAAAATGGCAGAAGCAAACCGCGCATTCGCACACTTCCGCTGGTAAGATAGGATATTTTAGCGTTAAACAAATTCTAGACAAAATAGGAAAATTGACGCAGAAACTTCAGTTTCTAGGAGATTTTATCTTTTTGGCAGACATTTGTAGCTAAAATTCAACTAAGATTAAGATACGAGGGCGTCAAGCAACTCCTAGACAAAATAGGGAAGCGAAGCAGATTGCTGCGCAATCAATGAGGTTCTCACCTAAAGGTAGCCCCATTTGTAATTGGCTAAAGCCAAAACAACTGCGTCTCTTTTTGTCAGTGAGTTGTAGCCCGAGTTCAATTAAGATGTGAGGGCGTTAAGTCAGTTCTATATAAATCGATTGAGATTATAGTACAAACTTCTCGTTCCAACATCACAAATCGGATTGAGGCTTGCCTCAACCACTTCACACCATTAGTAAGAAATCAAGCGGGTGGGACTTGCCCACTCGCTTTTCTTAAAATATGGTATAATCAGAATAGAAATCTAAAAATATAGGAGAACAAACCTCATGGCACGCGAATTTTCATTAGAAAAAACTCGTAATATCGGTATCATGGCGCACGTTGACGCGGGTAAAACAACGACAACTGAGCGTATTCTTTACTACACTGGTAAAATCCACAAAATCGGTGAAACTCACGAAGGTGCATCACAAATGGACTGGATGGAGCAAGAGCAAGAGCGTGGTATCACAATCACATCTGCTGCGACAACAGCTCAATGGAACAACCACCGTGTAAACATCATCGACACACCAGGACACGTGGACTTCACAATCGAAGTACAACGTTCACTTCGCGTTCTTGATGGTGCGGTAACCGTTCTTGACTCACAATCAGGTGTTGAACCACAAACTGAAACAGTTTGGCGTCAAGCAACTGAATACGGTGTTCCACGTATCGTATTTGCCAACAAAATGGATAAAATCGGTGCTGACTTCCTTTACTCAGTAAGCACACTTCATGAGCGTCTTCAAGCAAATGCTCACCCAATTCAATTGCCAATCGGTTCTGAAGATGAGTTCCGTGGTATCATCGACTTGATCAAGATGAAAGCTGAAATCTATACTAACGACCTTGGTACAGACATTCTTGAAGAAGATATTCCAGCTGAATACCTTGAGCAAGCTCAAGAATACCGTGAAAAATTGGTTGAAGCAGTTGCTGAAACTGATGAAGAATTGATGATGAAATACCTTGAAGGTGAAGAAATCACAAATGACGAATTGAAAGCTGCTATCCGTAAAGCAACTATCAACGTTGAATTCTTCCCAGTATTGTGTGGTTCTGCCTTCAAAAACAAAGGTGTTCAGTTGATGCTTGATGCAGTTATCGACTACCTTCCAAGCCCACTTGACATCCCTGCTATTAAAGGTGTTAACCCAGATACAGATGCTGAAGAAGAGCGTCATGCATCAGATGAAGAGCCATTTGCAGCTCTTGCCTTCAAGATCATGACTGACCCATTCGTAGGTCGTTTGACATTCTTCCGTGTTTACTCAGGTGTCCTTAACAGCGGTTCATACGTATTGAACACTTCTAAAGGTAAACGTGAGCGTATCGGACGTATCCTTCAAATGCACGCAAACAGCCGTCAAGAAATTGAAACTGTTTACGCTGGTGACATCGCCGCTGCGGTTGGTTTGAAAGACACTACAACTGGTGACTCATTGACAGATGAAAAAGCAAAAATCATCCTTGAGTCAATCCACGTTCCAGAACCAGTTATCCAATTGATGGTTGAGCCTAAGTCTAAAGCTGACCAAGACAAGATGGGTATTGCCCTTTCTAAATTGGCTGAAGAAGATCCAACATTCCGCGTTGAAACAAACGTTGAAACTGGTGAAACAGTTATCTCTGGTATGGGTGAGTTGCACTTGGATGTCCTTGTTGACCGTATGCGTCGTGAATTCAAGGTTGAAGCTAACGTAGGTGCTCCTCAAGTATCATACCGTGAAACATTCCGTGCTTCTACTCAAGCTCGTGGTTTCTTCAAACGCCAGTCTGGTGGTAAAGGTCAATTCGGTGATGTTTGGATCGAATTCACACCAAACGAAGAAGGTAAAGGTTTCGAGTTCGAGAACGCTATCGTCGGTGGTGTGGTTCCACGTGAATTCATCCCAGCGGTTGAAAAAGGTCTCGTAGAATCTATGGCTAACGGTGTTCTTGCTGGTTACCCAATCGTTGACGTTAAAGCGAAGCTTTATGATGGTTCATACCACGATGTCGACTCATCTGAAACAGCCTTCAAAGTGGCAGCATCTCTTGCCCTTAAAGAAGCGGCTAAATCAGCTCAACCAACTATCCTTGAGCCAATGATGCTTGTAACCATTACTGCACCAGAAGACAACCTTGGTGACGTTATGGGTCACGTTACTGCACGTCGTGGTCGTGTTGACGGTATGGAAGCTCGTGGTAACACACAAATCGTTCGTGCTTATGTGCCACTTGCTGAAATGTTCGGTTACGCAACTGTTCTTCGTTCAGCAACACAAGGTCGCGGTACTTTCATGATGGTATTTGACCACTACGAAGATGTACCAAAATCTGTACAAGACGAAATTATCAAGAAAAACGGTGGCAATGCATAATTGCTAACGAGGACGCCTTCAGGCGTCTTTTTTGTCTCTGTCAATTGTAGTGGGCTGATGAACAGCTACATTCACGAGAAGACCCTTGGTCTTCTTTTTTGCTTAAAACCCAATTTCCTTATTGACAATTGACTCTTTAGCTTAAAACCCAATTTCCTTATTGACAATTGACTCTTTAGCTTAAAACCCAATTTCCTTATTGACAATTGACTCTTTAGCTGATAGAATATCAAGCTATCATTTGAAGCATTTGTTGATCAGGCTTTTAGAACCTAGTCGATGAAAAATAATTTTAAAATTTTTGAAAAAAGCTATTGACAGTATTAGATATAGATGATAGAATAATGAAGTTGTCTCGCGAGGGACTGTTGGCGAAGTAGAAACGAAAAAAAGTTTCAAAAAGTAGTTGACAGGAAATCAGGGATGTGATATACTGATATAGTTGTCGCGAGAGACGACAAGACCTTTGAAAATTAAAGAAGACGAACCAAACGTGCAGGGTGATTTATAGAAATATAAATCGTCAATGACAAAAAAACAATAAACGGATAAGCCAGAGTGCTTAGTCGGACAAACTAATTTTAATGAGAGTTTGATCCTGGCTCAGGACGAACGCTGGCGGCGTGCCTAATACATGCA
>NZ_JBRKNW010000028.1:0-22247 GCF_053010325.1 Streptococcus sp. P25B114
TGAAAAGAGACGTCATAAGCACTTTTATGATCACATTGAAGAAGTCTTTGAAAGAATCATTCATACTATATAAGGAGAAGTAATCATGACAAATAAATTTTCAAATTTTCAAAAAGCTAGAGAGGAAGTTTCCGTAAAAAAAGGAATGGTAGTATCAGAAAGTCAAGAACTGAAGAAGACTTATTCTTTTACTTTATTACCTTCAGAACGTCAAATGCTTAAGGAATTGGCAGAGTCGTCCCCTATCCGTGTGTCAGATTCACAGTTTCTTTCAAGCTTAATTAGAGATTATTATCTCAACAGAAAATAACCCAAAAATTCAGCTTACTTTAGCTGGATTTTTTCTTTAACGGTAAAAAATGGTCATTCATTACAAAATAACGACATTTCATGATAAGAAGTAAAAACAGAATTCTTTTTATTTTATACTATGCATGTAAACAAAACAACACAGAAAAAACTAAATCAGACAGGAGTAAAGAATATGATTTTTTGGCAATTATTTTTTGAACTACTAAAGAAACCAATGGCTTAGTTAAATAAAGAAAGGAGCAACTCATGAAAAAAATGACAGATGTAGAACTTCAAAGTGTTACAGGTGGAAGTATTTTAGGATTGGTAAATTTTGTAGGAAATGCTATTCGTCGCCCTAGGATTTATCTTCCAGGAGAACCAGTAAAGCCTAAAGTAGCGATTATGTAGGAGGAATAGAATGACTAAATTTAAAACTTTAAGTCAATCAGAACTTCAAAATACAAATGGTGGGAGCATTTTAATTCCAGTACCAGTCATCTGGTCGAAGAAGATTACAGAATGGCTTATTAAAACATTGAAATAAATTTTAAAAAATAAATAAAGAAGGTGGGTGATGGATATGTCGCATATGTTATATCTTTTAAAGGTTGCGTTTTTACCAACAGTGATTATTTTCATTTAAAATCTAGAACAAATCATAAAAAAATTAATGTATAGCTCATAATTTAGAACAAAATAATACATAAAGGAGAAAATAATATGACTAAATTTGAAACAATGGATAATATGAATACGAACTTTGTAGCACTTTCAGACACAGAATTGATGGAGATGGAAGGTGGTAGTATAGTTGGAGCAATTCTAATTGTAGGAGGAGCAGTTACTGTTGTATCAGGGGGAGTATTTGCTGTCGGAGCTGTTGATGGTTACAATCAAGCTAAAGCTAAAAGAAAGGGTTATTAAGGTATACATACTATGAATATTTTGCAGATTTTAGATAACAAATACCAGCAGTTAGATTCATTTTATAACACTGCTTCACTTCCTATGAAATTAATGATTATGATGGGTATTGCAGTGGTCTTAATTTTAATTGGTTCAGTGATTGTGCCACCTTTATATAAATCAGGACAAAATTTTGGCGAGTTTTTATATAATAATTTCGGAAAATAAATAATTAGTTATAAGGAGAAAAGTGTATGTTTGGAAATATTGATAATAAATATCCTATCTTGTTAGAGTGTGAATTGGTTCAGTATGAAGGTGGCGGAGGTAAATGGGAAATCCATATTGAAGCACATAAGGTAGTTGATAGTGTTGGTAGGTTTTTCTCAGGTATTTATAAATCAGGTCAAGGTTTTGGTAAAAATTGGTATAATGCAAACAATTAGAAAATTGATTGAAAAAGCTGGTACTCAGCTTTTTTCTGTTATGTCATTTTCAAAATAGTAGAAATAGTGTATGATAAAAGATATGTAAAACGATAGGAGATTATATGCGTTTTAAGAAGAAACATTATCGTGCTCAAGTAGATACTAGGGACTGCGGTGTTGCCTCTCTAGCAATGGTTTTTGGTTTCTATGGGTCTTATTACTCATTGGCCACTTTGCGTGAGTTGGCGAAGACCACGCAAGAGGGGACAACAGCTTTTGGATTGGTTAAAGTTGCTGAGGGTGAAGGATTTGAAACACGAGCAATTCGTGCAGATATGACTCTTTTTGATGAGGATATCATCTATCCCTTTATTGCTCATGTAGTCAAAAATGGGAATTTGATGCACTATTATGTGGTAACAGGCTGTGATAAGAAATCAATTCATATCGCTGACCCAGATCCAACTGTGAAATTTAAAAAAATGCCACGTGAGCAGTTTGAAGAGGAATGGACAGGAGTTTCAATTTTTATCGCTCCAACTCCAAGCTATAAGGTTCACAAAGAAAAGAAAGATAGCTTATTATCTTTTGTCCCTATCCTTGCTAGACAGAAGGGACTGATATTAAATATTGTCATTGCCACTCTTATAGTGACTATAATCAATATTGTTGGTTCATACTATCTACAATCAATTATTGATACCTATATTCCTGAACAGGTAAAAAATACTCTAAGCATTGTGTCAGTTGGATTAGTTATCGTCTATATTCTTCAACAACTGATTTCTTATGCTCAAGAGTACTTATTATTGGTTCTGGGGCAGAGATTATCAATTGATGTTATTTTGTCGTATATCAAGCATGTTTTTCACCTGCCGATGTCTTTCTTTGCCACAAGAAGAACAGGGGAGATTGTTTCACGTTTCACTGATGCTAATTCAATCATCGATGCTTTAGCAAGTACGATTTTATCGGTTTTCTTAGATGTTTCGATTATCATCATTGTTTCAATTGTTTTGTTTTCTCAAAACATTAACTTATTTTTCATTAGCTTGCTTGCATTGCCGATCTATACCGTGATTATCCTATCTTTCATGAAACCATTCGAAAAAATGAATCAAGAAACAATGGAATCTAATGCGGTCCTATCATCTTCAATCATTGAAGATATTAACGGCATTGAGACAATCAAGTCCTTAACAAGTGAACGTCAACGTTATCAAAAGATTGATAAGGAATTTGTTGATTATTTGAAGAAGTCATTTGCTTACGGTAGAGCTGAGAGCATTCAGAAAACGCTAAAAAAATTGGCTCAGTTGTTGCTGAATGTTGCGGTATTATGGATGGGAGCAAATCTTGTTATGGATAATAAGATGACTTTGGGGCAGCTTATTACCTATAACTCTTTATTAGTCTATTTCACAAACCCTCTGGAAAATATTATTAACCTTCAGACGAAGTTACAAACTGCTAAAGTTGCAAATAACCGCCTAAATGAAGTATACCTGGTAAAATCTGAATTTGAAGAGCAGAAAACAGTCCATGATTTGAGTCATTTCAAAGGGAATCTAACATTCAACAGTGTCAGCTATAAGTATGGATATGGTAGAGATGTTCTTAGTGACATTAATCTCACATTGAAAGCAGGTAGTAAGGTGTCATTTGTAGGAATTTCAGGTTCAGGAAAAACTACATTGGCCAAGATGCTTGTTAACTTCTTTAGTCCATCAAAGGGTGAGATTTTATTAGATGGTGTGAATTTAGAAGACATTAACAAAGAAAGCCTTCGAAGATATATAAATTATCTACCTCAACAGCCGTATGTTTTTAATGGCACTATCCTGGATAATCTTTTGCTAGGTGCAAAAGAGGGAACGACTCAGGAAGATATTTTTAGAGCTGTTCAAATCGCAGAAATCAAGTCCGATATAGAATCTATGCCGTTGAACTATCAAACAGAATTAACGTCAGATGGTGTTGGTATTTCAGGAGGTCAGCGTCAGAGGATTGCTTTAGCTAGAGCCTTATTGACGGATTCTCCAGTATTGATTTTGGATGAGGCAACCAGTAGCTTAGATGTATTGACTGAGAAGAAAATCATAGATAATCTTATGCAATTAGATAAGACATTGATTTTCATTGCTCATAGATTAACAATTTCTGAAAGAACGGAGCATATCGTTGTCCTTGATAAAGGTAAAATTATTGAAGAAGGAACTCATCAAGATTTGCTGCAGAAACAAGGATTTTATGCTCATTTAGTAAATAGTTAGGAGGGAATCATGTACGAAGAATTACTAGAAAGTTCGGAATTTTATCAAAAACGGTATCATAATTTTTCAAGCAAATTGATCCTTCCAGTATTTGCTTTGATGGTTTTCTTGGTTGTATTTTTGGCATTCTTTAAAAAAGAAATTACTCTTAAAAGTGCTGCTACTGTAGAGCCAGTAAAAGTATTAGCCCAGGTTCAATCAACCAGCAGTAACAAGATTATTTTAAATTCACTGAAGGAAAATCTTGTAGTTAATATTGGTGATGTTTTGATCAAGTACGATTCTACAAATGAGACGTTGCAACAAGATAACTCTGAAGATCAGTTGAGTTTACTGCAAAAACAAAAAGAGCAGCTTGAGCTATTAAAATTGAGCTATGAGACAACTACTAGTCAGTTTCCAGAAACAGATACATTTGGTTACTATCGTAGGTTTGAGGATTACTTGAATCAACGACAAACACTAGAAAGTAGTGTTTCACAACAGAATGGAACAATTGCTTCACAGAACGCAGCATCGACGAATACTCAAAATACAATTGGTGGTTTTATCAATGAACTATCAGGTAAAATATCTGATTATCAAGCGTTAAAGAGTGCTATTTCAACAGGAGCATCGATTGATAGTACGAACCAAGGGTATTCATTATATACTACCTATATTTCACAATCTGGGACATTAACGAGTGATGTTGAAAAGGATACTCTAAAGAATCAAACGATTACTCAGATTGATTCACAAATCCAGCAATTTCAGTCAGAATTATCTAATTATCAAATCCAATATTCTAGTGCTGGTGTTCAGCAATCCTACAATTCCAGCTTAGATAGCCAGCTCTCTTCTCTACAATCTCAAAAAATTTCAGAAGTAAGTCAAGAACTTACAGCTCTGGAACAAAAAATTAATGAGTTGGAGAATGGATTAGATGTCCAAAATAATACTCTTTCAAATACTGAAATTGTATCTACTGTTGCCGGAATTGTTCATATGAACAATGAGGTCCTTAATGCAGAATTGATTCCAGAAGGAACATTGATTGCTCAAATATATCCAATTATTGCAGATGAGAAGAAAGTTTTGATTGAGACTTATATTCCTTCTAGTGATATTTCCAGCCTTAAAGTAGGAGACAAGATTAAGTTTAAAACCCAGGATTCATCCAATAAAGAACTTACTCTTATTTCAAAAATCTCAAGCATAGATAGTAATGCCACTAAGACAGAAACAGGCAGCTACTTTAAGGTTGTTTCAGAGGTGAAACTTTCGGATAAGGAAACCCAGGTTCTGAAATATGGTACATCTGGAGAGATTGTTGTAGTGACAGGTGAGAAAACATATCTAGATTATTATTTAGATAAATTTTTGAATTAAATAACACAGGAAGAAATCGAATTTGTAGATTTGGTTTCTTTTTTGTCGCCAATGGTAAAAAACGGCTGTTCATTACTAAATAATGCCATTTCATGACTTGAACGAAAAAATAGGAAACATTCTTGTATACTAGACTTATCAAGGTTGCAACTAGATAAAATATAAAAGGGGGAATTCACATGAATACAAAAACAATGGAACGATTTGAAATGCTAGATTCTGAACTTTTGATGAATATTGATGGTGGTTATAATGCGGGAGCTTGTCTTACTGATATTGGCTTAGGTATGGTAGGGGGAGTTGCAGCAGGTTGGGCAGGAGGCCCTTATACTATTGCACTAGGTGTAGCATTGGGGCAGATTGGTGGCAGTGTGAAGTGCATTACTAGCTATTTAGGAGGAAAGTAATCATGGTCCAAAAATATGTATTAACAAAAAATGAATTAGAAAATGTTATAGGTGGAAAAGTTCATTGGGGGGTTGTAGCAGGGTATTGTGTTGCAGGAGCCATTGTAGGAGCTGCAGGAGGTCCTGCTTCTGCTGCTTTTGGTTGTCTTATTGCAGGAGCCCAGGAGATTTCAGATGGATATTTTAGATAGCGTGTTGAGGTTATTTTTTCTTTATAGTTTATTCATAATAATAGCTTATTTAATCTCCCTAAAAACTGGAAAAGAAAATTTTAAAACTTATATCCGTTTAGTAATCGTCTTCCTTGTTTGGGAAATTTTTTCTAAATTATTACTTGGAGATTAGAAGGTAAAAAGAGAAATCGAATTAGTAAATTTGGTTTCTTTTTTGGTTGCCATTGGTAAAAAACGGCTGTTCATTACTAAATAATGTGATTTCATTGGAATTAATATCTCAGTACAGTGGGCTTAAATCCAAGATACTTTACATGGAATTGGAGATGGATTTTTTGGCTATCGAAGAAGATACTAAGAATAGGAATTGTAGTTTTTTAGGAAGTATAAAATATTTTTAAACAGGGTCTTAGGGTTCTCCCTAACAAATAAAATATAACGAAAAAGCGTCTGTTTCGTTAATTTTATCGTAAGTGGGTACCCACTTACTGTGCTTGCTACCTTATTCGATATTAGATGTATTTTATTGAAAAATGGTCATTCATTACAAAATAACGACAGTTCATGACTTAGATGATGAAACAGCTACGGTTTCTTTGACTCTTTTCCGCCTGGGTGTAGTACTGCTTATGTTTTCACTAGGAGTTGTTTTTAAAGTGTTAAAAACTCATCAGGAGAAGTAGTTTATAAGAGTAGTATATTGGGGAATATCAAAAATGGTTTGGAGATCCATTTTTGATATAGCGAGTTTCGGTGAGCATTCGTCTGTGCGGTTTGCAGACGTCGGCACGAAGTGACGAGACCAGGAGAAAATCAAAACGATTGAGTTTTGTATTTTCGGGCAGTATGCCAGCGTGTTTAGCGCAATCGAAGGGTGCGCTAAACACGCAAACCTAGAATTTTGCGATTATCTCAGAGAAGGTCACGGTTTTTTAATCGTGATTTTTTTGATTTTAAAAATATGGCAGACTATTAGTATAAAATATTGAATGACTAGAGCGTAAATAAATAGGAGGAAACGGGTGTTAAAATATATCAATCACGCAGGACGTTAATCAATATTAAAATTTAAAATTTTTTAGAAAGTAGAGTTCACAAATTCTCATCAGGAGGAAATAGAATCATTGTATAAACAGTGTAATAGAGATTTTTAATTTATTGGAAATAAGTATCTAATTCAAAAGAATAAACATTTATAAGAAACTTTAATCAATAGTTTAGGAGGAAATAATGAGTAGAATTTATAGTAGTACAGAAAGTTTAAGATAAAAACAAAAGCGTCTCAGAAGTCGTGATACGGATATAGGACGGCCAATCCACTTACACCATCAAATTGAAAAAAATAGGAACGTCGAGTCAGGGATTCCTGGTTTGGCGACAAACAAAAAAGCGTTTAAAACGTCGCTCAATAAACGTTTCGATATACCCAAATCGTTAACAAGTGGTCTTGCATCGTGGCAAGTATTTCGTCAGCGGTAAGGTAGTCACGGATAGCCTACCCAGTGCCTTTATCAAGGTATTAAAAGATAGAAAGGAGTTTTGCTAATGAGTAATAAAGCAGAACAAAGGCGCGCAAAGCGCGCCAGGGCGAAAGCCCGTAAAAAAGAGAAAAAGTCCGAGCTTTTAATAAGCGAGGACGCTCGTAAGAAACATGTTCAAAAGATGGGACAAGAGATTATCACGGCCAAATTTGTAGCCGGAAAAGGTAAAAGTCGTCATCAAGGTAAGCTAGAAGATGATATCTTCAAATATATTACATCTGAGAAAGCTTTTCGGGACGTTTCAGCAACGTGGCGTAGATTTTCTGAGTTCGTGGCCAAACATAGTGATGGGACGGATTTAAATAGCTTAGAAGATATTCTGAAATACGTTGATCTTTATATTATGGATTTAATGATTCGAGGCCGAAAGGCAGATACGTTAACCACATATAAAGCTAATCTTGGAAAAGTTTTTGGTGTCTCTACCACGTATTTTATCGAAACTCCTAAACGTGAACGTCGTAATAAAACACGTTCACGTTTAGAGGTTAAAGTAGATCATAAAATCAGTAAAGAAAAGAATGATTTTTTCGACATCTTAGGAAGTGCTACGGGTTTGCGTAAGCGTGAGCTGGAGCGATTACGTGGCACAGATCTTATCGCTAAAAAAGCTAAGAATGGACTTTACTACGTGAATATCACGAGAGGTACAAAAGGAGGACGTACGAGAGTTTCTCCCATTATGGCAAAATCTGAGGAAGAATTGGAAAAGATTTTGGCAATGTTTAAAGTAGCGGGGCCAGGTGTCGTATGTAGTGGTAAATATGGAACGCATCGAATTCCAAAGAACCTAGATGAACATTCACGTAGGGCAGAATATGCTAAACGTGTATATCTTCATTATGAACGTGATTTAGACAGATTACCACGTAAAGAAAAAACGTTTTTACGTAAGGAATATGCAGGTTATGTCCTGGACAAGTTCGCTGAACAAAAAGCTACTGAATACCTGGGACATAATCGTAAAGATGAATTCCGTAAGTCATATGTTTATCGCTTATTTGAGTAAGAAAAAGAAACAGGGTCATTTTAGATCCTGTTTCTTTTTCTTTCAAGTATTGTAAATCATATAATTCTTAAGAATGAATCAATATAGTTGACCATGAAATCGATTAACATGGGTTAGTATAGTTAGCCACGAAATCGAGTAATATGGGTCAGTATAGTTAGCCACGAAATCGAGTAACCTGGGCTAGTATAGTTATCCCTGAAATTAAGTAATCTGGGCTGGTATAGTCAACCACGAAATCGAGTAATATAGGCTAGTATAGTTATCCCTGAAATTAAGTAACCTGGACTAGTATAGTCAACCACGAAATCGAGTAATATGGGCTAGTATAGTTATCCCTGAAATTAAGTAACCTGGGCTAGTATAGTCAACCACGAAATCGAGTAATATGGGCTAGTATAGTTATCCCTGAAATTAAGTAACCTGGGCTAGTATAGTCAACCACGAAATCGAGTAATATGGGCCAGTATAGTTAGCCACGAAATCGAGTAACCTGGGCTAGTATAGTTATCCCTGAAATTAAGTAACCTGGACCAGTATAGTCAACCACGAAATCGAGTAATATGGGCTAATATAGTTATCCCTGAAATTAAGTAACCTGGACTAGTATAGTCAGCCATGAAACTAAGTAATATGGTCAGTGTATTAAACCATCATTTTTGGGGTATCATTTTTGGAAAGTATATGCCAAGCTCGTCATCTTTTTGAGGAGAAACCATTTGATAGTCTAGGTAAAATGTTAGAGAATTTTGGTTATCATTATTACAGAAGTCTACTAGCTCGTTCTTATAACTGTAATCGGAATATTTTAGATAGAAAGCAATTGCTTTATGGTATGGATAAGAGTAGTTAAATTTTTTAAGGTAACTCCATAGTTGTTTAGAATTTAACTCATTTTTGGCTCGCAAAAATGCTTCTAAAATTTCTAAAGCACCACCGCTGTATCCTGGTCTAACAGTTGCATCAATCAGAGTACGTTCAATATTTGTAGTTCTTATAGGTTTGGAAAATCCTACTACGTTTTTGAGAACGACGCCAGTATTATTCGTGTTTTTAGAGTTGAGAACATGAACTTTGTAGGAAGTTTCATCAAAGGTAAATGAATAGATCATATTTGTACGTCTCATTTTTTTAGAAAAAGCATAATCTATTCTTCCTTGAGAGATATTTTGATCATTGTTAGAATAAAAATCTTTTTTTGATTGTTCTTTGTTAATATATATATCTTTAGGATTATTAATAGTTAAATCGTTGACAAAAAGAGCACTGTAGTGGGAAAGGAAGGATTTAGATAGTAATGAGAGAGCTATTTCGTAAGGAGAAATTTGAATATCAGTAGCAATATAACGAGTAACAGTCTCACCTTTATATTCATTTAGAATTTTTATCGGTTCAAATAAACCTAATTTATCGATAATGATATCGATAAATTTACTTACTGAAGCAGATTTTTTAAGTTTATTTGATTGTTTAAAATCATTTAAAATTTTTATGATTGATGTTCGATTCAGAATATTACCAAATTCTTTTCGAGCTTGTATTACTATTTCATCAGAGTATTTTACTAAGTTAGAAGCATCTTTGGTAATCTTTTTTTCTAAAAGGATATTTTGTATTTTTTCATCTGACAGTACCAATTTTAAACCTCCATATTTTAAAAAAACAAGAACCTTAAGCTATGGTATATATACCATAGCTTATATTATACTTTAACAAAAAAAATAAAAAAAGTCATTCGAAAAGCTATGGTATATATACCATAGCTTTTAGTTGAGAAATAATTTGTTTAATAGCAAATCAATGATAGAATAGAGATAAGATGTAAAAGGAGCAACAATATGACCCCAGATGAAATACGCAATACCATTTTAAAGGCAATTTACTCAGATACTGAGCTAGTAGAAAATTTAGTTTTAAAGGGAGGAAATGCATTAAAACTACATAGAATAGTCGATAGGGAATCTCAAGATCTTGATTTTTCAATCAAAGAAACGATAAGGTTTACAAAAGAAAACGAAGGAGTAAAGCTTCAGCAACTAATTACAGATGCATTCAGACAGAAAGGTTTCTTTGTCAATTCGTTCGAATTTGTTTCGAAGCCAAAGAATAGACATCGGGATTTACCACCATATTGGGGAGGATATAAAATATCATTTGCTTTACTTGACCAAGAAAAGTACCAGGATAAGATAAACTCTCAAGATTCTAGACAAATGAAAGAGTTGAATAAATACGCTCTATCTATCGAGGGTGGTGTAAAAAAAATTGAGATTGATTTAAGCTTTGATGAGTATACAGAGCATAAAGAAGCATACGATTTAGATGGGACAACAATCTACTTGTACAGTCCCCTAATGATTGTCTATGAAAAGATTAGAGCCTCCTGTCAGCAATTGGAAGAATATCCATTAACGACCAACAAGACCAGAGCTAGAGATTTATATGATATTTTCAAAACATTAACTAATATAAATCAAGTGGAGTTACGTTCAGAGGTACTGAGTGAAGATAACTTTTATATTTTAGAGAATGTCTTTCGTGTGAAAGAAGTTCCCTTGGAATTAATGACGAAATTGGACACAAAGAAAGATGATCTTGCTGCCGACTATGAACATAAGGTATTGCCTCAAATTCCGAATAAAGAACAAGAGGAATTTGAATATATTTTTGACTACAACCAGAGACTGTTTAATGAACTATTTGAGAGGTATCAAAAATATAACGAGAGTAGATAGCATATTATGATTGATTTTTGAATGATAAATTTTTACGAAGAAGCCATTTTAGGTTTCTTTTTTTCTTTAATGGTAAAAAATGGTCGTTCATTACTAAATAAGGGCATTTCATGACAATAACAAAAATTTAATAATATATTTTGTATACTGTACATGTAAACAAAACAACACACAATATCAAAGAACGGAGAAATATATGATTAATATTACTGGAGTATATCCGTGGTTATGGAAGTTTTTTAGATTTTAAATTTTATCATAAAAAATAACAATCTAAATGTAGAATAATAAATTAAAGGAGAAAATATATGACAGAATTTGAAACAATGGACAATATGAACGTAGACTTTGTGGCACTTTCAGATCGGGAACTGATGGATATGGAAGGCGGAGCATTTTTAACGGCAACAATTGCAGGTGTAGCTGTTTGGAAAATTCTTGGCGGTGCTGGATTAGTAGCGGCCGGTGGCGCTGCCGGATATTTTATTAATAAATAAGAAAATTTTATATAGCTGGCTTACAGGATAATCTTGTTTTATCGGATAAACCTTTAAAATATTGCAAGAGTAAGTAGTATCTGTAGTTTTAGTAGAGCATGCTAGATTGGTTAAGAAAGGAGGACTGTGATGAAACACCTATGCACTATAATTTTTATATTATGGAGTGTACTATATATTCTTAACGATATGAACGTTATAGAAGCGTTTGATATGGATATCATACCTCTACCAGTTATTATTATTCTTTATATAGCTGTTTTGACAAGCAGTAAAAAAGTTATAAATTAAAAACTTTATACGAGGAGAAAATATATGACAAAATTTGAAACAATGGACAATATGAACGTAGACTTTGTAGCACTTTCTGACCGAGAATTGATGGATATGGAAGGTGGAGGAGTAGGGGTGGCAATTGCTTTATTTATGGCAGGATATACCATTGGAAAAGATATCGCTAAAAGAGGTAAATAAATATAGTAAAGTAATCATATTATATAATAATATCAATAAAGGAGGTTTTTTATGAAAAAAATTATATTGTTATTTGTTACTTTGGTTAGTTTATTTGTTTTTCAGAATAACGTATCAGCTGATACGTTAGACGATAATATTCCTCAAATGACTTTGTCAGAAGCTTTGAAATCAGGAGAAAAGGAAGTTATAATTACAGAAATAGATATTCCAGAAGCTGCAAAAGTGTTGAATTCAATTCGAATGAGAATGCCACGTTCAGCAGACGGAGATTGGGTATATATGTATACTGCAGAACCATATGCGTTTTATCGTCATTCAAAGACTAAAAAGTGGAAGATGGTTCAAGTAACTCCAACATGGACACATGTTCAAAATACTGTTGTAAATGGTTGGATATCTTCTATGGCTGGAGGTTATGACTATGCAACTAGTTTTGGTCAAAGAAAACCTTAAAAATAGTAAATGTAATGATTAGGAATAAAAAAAAAGTATTTATACAAAAAACAAATGAAATATTATCTGATCCAGAATTGAAGCTAAGCAAAGAATTGAAAGCTTTGCTAGTAGAATCGATTGATTTGTGTGAAAAAGGAGAGAAAATAAGTTATCTTTCCTACAAAATTTATCCATGGGTATTGGAAGAATTAACATTGAATCAAGGTCAATCTGATAAATTAAAAATGTTCAAACGTTATTTAGAACAGCAGAGGTGGAAATATTATTTTGGTTCTGCTTTAGGAATGGCGTTTGTTTCTATTAGGTAGTGAATTTTAATTGCATTTAGAATAAAAGCCCTAGACAGGGCTTTTATTCTTATTATTATGGCTTCGAGCCAGTTTTTCTCGTAGAGAAAAACAAGAAAACCACCAGCTATGCTGGTGGCTGACAAGGCTTTGAGCTTCCATTTCTTTTTCCTGTTATAATCTAATTGTTCAGGTTAGATAAAGGAGGAAAAAGAAATGGCTAAAACCAGTTACAGTTTATCACATACCAAATGGATGTGCAAATATCACATAGTTTTCACACCTAAGTACCGGAGAAAGTCCATTTACTACAAAATTAGGCAGGACTTAATTGATATTTTCCGTCATCTATGTCAATACAAAGGCGTTGAAATCATTGAGGGACACATGATGCCAGACCATGTTCATATGCTTGTCTTGATACCTCCGAAACTTTCGATTTCCGATTTTATGGGATATTTGAAAAGCAAAAGTGCTCTAATGATATTTGATAAACATGCCAATTTAAAATATAAGTATGGAAATCGAAAGTTTAGGGCTAGAGGCTACTATGTTAGTACCGTTGGACTGAATGAAAAGACAGTTACGAAATATATTCGCGAGCAGGAGAAAAATGACATTGCACTTGATAAATTGAGTGTCAAAGAGTATGAAGATCCATTTTCAGATGGCAGTTTTAGAACGAGATAAAAGCCCGTTGTTACGGGCATTAGTCAAGTAATTATAGCACTAACCTGAACGAAGTTCAGCGAACGTCTTTAGACGTCGCTGGAGAGAAACGGCTTATAGCCGGTGTACAAGCCACCCGTTTTCACGGGTGGTTATGACTATATATTATTTTGTGGTATGATTGTGTTATAAAATGTATTATAGAGGGTGTGCTATGAGTGAAAAAATGACTGTTCTAAATATCCGTATTAGTTTAGATGAAAAGAATGAGCTAAAGGATAGAGCTGAAAAGGAGGGTGTTTCTGTAAGTTCGTATGCTCGCAATCTGCTATTTTTAGAATATAATGCAAAAGATATAGAAGATAATACAGTTGTAATACAAGAAAAAGATGAACGTATTTCAGATTTAAAAAATCAAATTGATGATTATAAGAAACAGATTGAGCAGTTGCATACAATTATTTTAGCGACTCAGAAAGATAATCAACTATTGATTGAACAAAAAAATAAAAGATGGTGGAAATTTTGGTGATTTTTCAAAATTTTCTGAAAAAACAGTTGACAAAAAATATTTGTATTGTTATAATTGTACAAAATAAATTAAAAGGAGATATAGAGATGGCTGCTTATATTCAATATCTTTTGTATATGCGTTTTTGGTAATATATAGGACATATAAAAAGGGGAGCTTCCCCTTTTTATATTAGATATTTTATAACAAAATTAACGAAATTGCGTATATTTAAAAAGTTTGTTAAGAGAGTTTTGCCTTTAGACTATGTTTTTTAAAAAATATTATTTAGACATCAAAAATGAATATATGGAAACCAAATCTCATCCTAATGAGGATTTTTTAGAATGGGTGATTCAAAGAAAAATGACATGGGGGATGAGGTGGTTTCTTGTAGTCATTTTTATGTTTGTAGTGCAGCCAATTACTTATTATCCATCATTTCTTTTATGGTGTTTTTATATTGGTTTATTTCTTTTTATATTTTATATTTTGGGACAGTTTATATTTCTTGTAAGGGATATTTATAAATATATTACTAAAAGATAATATAGAATTTATACAAAAAAACAGGTTATATCAACCTGTTTTTTGTATAGGTATCATATAAGAGGGGATTCTGTTTTATTATTACGAGGTCTAACATAAGCAGAGACTGGGTCGTTTAATCGTTTGCTTACTAAGAAATAATCTACACTATCAGCGTCCATATCATCAGTAAAGAATGCAAGTGCTTTGTCATCGTTCCATTGTTTCACATCTAAAGGTTCGAAGAATTTTTCAAAAAGTGCGGTAATCATGACTTGCATAGCTTCGTTTTTAGTAACTTTAGGTGGTTGAAATTGCTCTTCTTCTTGTTGTCTGATGTAGTCATCTTGACTAAAATTGTGTACGTCTTCAAGATATTCATTGTGTCTACGACGATAGGCTTCTAGTTCTTCAACATCTATTTTACTATTTTTTAGTAAGTATGGTTCTACCTCATTATAAAGTCAATTAAAGCTAAAAAGACCAGGTACAATGTCCAAGAATTGACGATTGTCGCAATCAATGAAGAAGGAACGCTGACACGTCGAGAAGGTGAAGACCTTGAGGAATGGTATCGAATCAAAATCGCTGGAAAAGCTGGGAGTTTGAAAACTAATACTGATGATGATGTGGCTAGTATCATTGATGAATTGGCGGAAGGTACTATGATTTTGACAGATGTCAAAGAGGAATTGAAACAACGTTTTGATTCTACGACTGCTACAATGACCTGGATGAAAAACAAATTCTTTTTAGATGAGGTTATTAAAAGAAGACTGCCTACAGTTTGAAGCGTAACTGTAGGTGGTCTTCTTTAGCCTTATTTTGATTATAGCATGAGTTGATTTAGAAATGTAATGTATTAGATTTCTAAATCTGTATCATATCAAAATACAATTTGCGAAAAAATCGAAATCGTTGTATAATGGTTTTAGTTAAAATCAAAGAAAATAAAAAAAGACTAGCCCGAAAAATGTTTGGCGACATTTTCCAGGAGCCTCGTTGATAGCCAAACCTATCAAGCGAAACTACTTCTAGTACAATTTTTTATTAATTTCATTATACCACAAAATTGTGTAAAATGAAATGACTTAATAAAGTGTACTAAGATTTCTCAAAAAAATCAAGTAGTTGAGTAAAAAAAGTGGAAGGTATCGACGAAAAGTTGATACCTTTTTATATTTTTCTAAGAAAGGAGGAGAGATGAATATCAATATTGAAAAGATTCATCAAATGATTTTAAAAGATGGACTAAGACAATTCAAATTTAAAAATAGTAAGCATGAAAATACTCCTTTCGAGGAACAAAAGGGAGCTGTTTTTGGTTATCGTAGCAAAAAGAATATGATTGCCGGAAGAGGGATTGTTCTCACATCGATGGAAGCTGTTGAAGAGAATCAGACAGTGTTTACTCATTGGACACCTAATGTTTATCGCTACGGGACATATTCGCAAAAGAAACCTCGTATTACAAAGGGGCATAGTGAGAATAATCTTCGCCAAATTAACGCTTTCTATATCGATTTTGACTTTAAAAATCAGTCAGAGAATATCAATTTCAGCGACATTCTAGTATCATCTTTAGATTTAGGATTCATGCCAACTTTAATTTTAAAAACAGAGAATGGTTATCAAGCCTACTTCATCTTAAAGGATGCTGCTTATGTAACAGCTGCTACGGAATTTAAAGTTGTAAATGTTGCAAAGATGATTTCTCAGAATATCAGAAATCATTTTATCAAGGATTTGCCAGTTGATATGACGTGCAATCATTTTGGTATCGCACGTATTCCTCGTGAAGATAACATAGAGTACTTTGAACAAAATAATGTCTATACCTTTGCTGAATGGTTCAACTGGTCCATGCAGCAAGATGATTTAACGTACTCTAAGAAACCTAATCTTCTTGTACTATCAGGAACTGAAGGTCAGAAACAAATTGACGAGCCCTGGTATCGTCTTCTTAAGAATACCTCGAAAATTCGTGGCGAAAAGGCTCTTATGGGTCGCAATAACGTTATTTTTACGTTAGCTTTGGCCAACTACGCTTCAGGAGTTGCTTATAGTGACTGTATGGAAGAACTCAGTGATTATAATGCTGAGTTAGAAGTTCCTTTGAAGAAAAATGAACTCAAAAAGACAGTAGCAAGTGCTTATTCTGGAAAATATGAAGCTGCTAACAGAGATTTTATCAAAATTTTATGTCAAACTTGGGTTAGCTCTGATTTGACAACAAAAGATTTATTTATTCGTCAAGGATGGTATAAGTTCAAGAAATCACGTGATCAACGTCAACGCAGTCACTTTTCAGAATGGAGAGAAGACTTTTGGAACTATATCAAGCAAAAAACAAACTCAGATAGTCCATATCTGAGAGTGAAAAAGAAAGAAATTACAGCTGCAATTGGTATTCCAGAACGTTCTCTAGATTATGTTTTAAAGACACTGCAGTCAGAAGGGAAGATTCTATATTCATTTAAACGTGGTCGCCAAGGAGGGCTTATCCTTGCTTCTATTTCAAATATCGCTCTCTCATTGATTAGTATGAATAAGAAAGCAAGAGAAGCGTATTATACCGCTTTATCACATCTTCTAGGAGTAAGTAAGGGGATTCTAATCAAACTATTAAAACGAGCGATTATAGGGCTCACAATGCCCCCGACAAGCTCGCTATTTGAACTTGATACAGGGTAATAAATAAAACACGCAAACTGCCATTACATTATATCTATGATAGTTGTCCTGGGGAGAGGAGGACAATAGGGTATAGTTTAAATGTCATTAATGGTTAGTTCTATTTAGTATGGTTATTTTTAGGACAGTAGGGTTAGGCATAAGTATGAGTAGGATTGGTTATATTAGAATTAGTAGTAAGGATCAGAATTTAGATAGGCAAGTAGAAAATCTTTCTGATGTATTTAAGGTATTTTCTGATAAGCTTAGTGGAAAGGATAAGAATAGACCTGGTTTAGAAGCATTATTGTCTTTTATTAGAGAAGGAGATATTGTTGTTGTTTCTGAGTTAGATCGATTAGGGAGAAATAATAAAGAGTTAACAGAAGTAATATCTATGATTCATTCAAAAGGGGCTACTCTTGAGATTTTAAGTTTTCCTTCTTTGGTTGGAATTAAAGATGATAATTTAAGAAGGTTATTGAATAATTTAATAATTGAGATTTATAAGTATCAAGCGGAAGCTGAGAGGGTTAGGCTTTTGGAGAGACAACGTCAGGGGATTGAGATTGCCAAAAAGAAAGGCAAGTATAAAGGGAGAAAACCTTTGTTTACTAGTGCAAGTCCTCAATTGCAGCATGCTTTTGAATTGTTTAAATCAGGTTGTTCTGATAGGGATATAGAAGATTTAGTGGGGATTAATGCGAGAACATTCAGAAGATATAGAGAAAAATTTGGAATAAAAAGAACAACATAATATAATGCAATGTATCATATTATGTTGTTTAAGAGATGTTTTTGTTTAGAAAGTCAATGCAATTATAAATGTCTTCTTTGAGATTATTGTTACAGTCAATGATTTCCAGGAAGTTAATGTGTGAGCGGAATAGTTGTAGGTAGTTGATATTTTTAGAAATGAGGATAATGTGACCGAATCGATCATTTTTTCTAATATTTTTTGCTACTTCTAGCTCTTGTTCATTTAAACATATGTCTTCATTTATGATAAAATATGTGTTAGATTGATGAGATGGAGGAGCTTTGAAACTTTGTAATATTTTGAAGGCTATTCTCGGATATCTATTTTTCAGATAGTCACTGATGATTTTGGTAATTTGTAAATTTTTGTTTTGTTGTTCAATAATATAAAACATAAATCCTCCTTTCTTTATTTTTATTATATCAGTTAGTGAGGATAAATTTTATTAAGATAATGAAAAGTTTATATTATATAATGAGTGGCAATAAATGGTCATTGATGACAGATAATGTACAATTCATGATTTTTTTGGAAATTAAGAGTTGATTTTTGATAAGATACTTCTAAAAGAGGAGGTAATCTTATGAATTTTTTAATTGTTAATAAAGATGATATTTCAATGAAACTGTTTCTTGAGGATATATTTTATATTAGTTCAGATACAACCAAGCCGCATATGTTAAAGGCTGTTACAGAGTCTGGTGTTTTTGAATTTTATGGTACTTTGAAAGATTTAGAAGATAAGTTAAAATTGAACTTTTTTAGGTGTCATCGTAAATTCCTTGTCAATATTGATAAAATTCAAGGACTAAATTTATCAGAACGTCTAATAGTATTTACAAATGATGGTGTTGGGACTATTTCTTTTTCAAGATACAAACAGAAAGAATTAAATAAACTATGGAGAAGAGGATAATCTATGCTTAATATTTTTGTATTAGAAGATGATTTTTTTCAGCAGAGTAGGCTAGAAAATGCTATTAGGCGGTGTGTTGAAGAAACGTCAGTAAGGTATAAATTCCTAGAAGTTTTTGGTAAACCAAATCAATTATTGGAATCAATTGAAGAAGCAGGCAATCACCAATTTTTCTTTTTAGATATTGAAATAAAAGGCGAAGAAAAGAAGGGAATGGAAATTGCTAAAGAAATCCGTGCTCGCGATCCCTATGCTGTTATTGTCTTTGTAACAACTCACTCAGAATTTATGCCGGTAACATATCGTTATCGGGTTTCTGCTTTAGATTTTATAGATAAAGGCCTGGAGGATAGTGACTTTCAAAAGGCAGTATCAGATGTCTTAGTGCATGCTTTTGAAAATATTGATCATACGATAGCTGAAAATTCTTTTGTATACAAAACTGAAACTGCCCATCTTCAAGTCCCTTTTAGTGATATCCTTTATTTTGAAACATCATCAACAATTCATAAAGTTATTTTAAAAACCAAAACAGGTCAGACTGAGTTTTATGGGAAGGTATCCGATATAGCGAAAGCTGACGAACGACTTTACCAAGCACATCGTTCTTGTGTAGTGAATCCATTAAATATAACAAGATTGGACAGAACAAATCATATTGCCTATTTTGAGAATGGAGATTCTTGTTTTGTTTCTCGTATGAAGCAGAAGAAACTTGCAGATTTGTTGGAGATTGATTGATGAATATTTTTATATCTCCATTTTATGACACCATTTTCTTTATTGACATGCTGATTCGTTTGCTGATTCTTCAACAAATCAGTGGTTTATTTTTAAGCAAGAAGAAAAAATGTTTGATAGCTTCTTGCTTAACTGTCACTCAGATAGTTTTATATGATATCTATTCTTTGTTAGAACCTTTTTCATTTTTAGTTGTCATTCCTTTTTTAAAAACAAATTGGAACAAGACGCAAAAAATATTTTATGGATTATTACCATTTGTGATAGGGGATATGTTTCAAAGGATAATTGCTCTTTATTTGAGATTCCTATTCCAACTTGACTACTCTGCCATGAGTTTAAATATAGTATTTAATATAGTTATAACATTACTACTTCTACCGTTTTATTTATTATTTTTTAAGGGATTGGGAATCGAATCTAAGGATTTAAAAGTAGATACAATAGATAAGGAACTGAGAAAGACATTCTGGTGGCTAAATGTCTCATTTATAACTTATTTTTTGCTTGTAAGGATTACTACTCAAGCTGAAATCTGGAGCCAGAGAGGTTTGATTGTGATAGATTGGAATCCTTACTATATTCGTACTAATATTTTGTTGCTTTACTTTGCAATATTTATCGTTAGTATGTTATATTTGAATTATCAGAAGAAAGAGAAACAGGCTAGAGAAATTCAGGAATTAAAAGATAAGCAAATTACTGATTTAGGTCGTTATAGTCGTCATGTTGAGTCGCTTTATAAAGAAATTCGAAGTTTCCGACATGACTATACAAATATTCTCGTTAGCTTAAATGAGGCGATTAAAGAAGAGGATATTGTTGCGATTCGTTCAATTTATCAGGAAGTGATAGCAGATTCTGATAGAAAATTTTATGATGGAAAGTACGATATAGCTAGATTATCCAATATACAAAATCCTGCTGTGAAGAGTTTGCTGTCATCTAAGATGTTGGAGGCACAAAAAAAAGGTATTGCAATTTCTGTGGAAGTAGACGCTGAAATTGAACCACCTGATTTAGAGTTGATAGAATTCATAACTATTCTATCTATCTTATTAGATAATGCAATTGATGCTGCAGAGCAGTGTGCAAATGGAAATATTGTATTTGCCTATTTCAAGGAAGGTGCTCGAAAAATTGTCGTTGTAGAAAATACTACGGTTGAAGATAGGGTAGCAACAAGTAATATATTCGAGTACGGACACTCTACAAAAGGAGATAATCGAGGAATTGGCTTGGCCAATGTGAAAACTATTTTAGATAACTATCCTAAATTTTCTATATCAACGAACAGTAGCAATCATCGATTTGTTCAAGAGTTGGTGTTTTTGGGATAAATATTTTATTGAAATCTAAAAAAAAGAATAGTATAGGATTTATAAAGAACAAAATCCATATTATTCTTTTTTAGATATATTTTAAGTTCTGACTGTGGACCGAGGAGGGAAAAGAAAGTCCCAAAAATCTGAACGATTTCCTCCAATAATATCTTTGAGTTCTTCTGTTGAAAGTGAGTGGTGTGCAGTACAATTATTATGTTTATTCATTTGTTAATCTCCTTTTGGTTGTTTTATATTTGTGACTTTATTTATAGTTTTATTATAAAGTATTTTTAGTGAAAACGCACACATAAGTAATGAATGGTCGTTATTTTGTAATGAATGACCATTTTTTAAATTTTATAAGAAAAAACAATATATTGTATCATATTATAAAATAATATGATACAATATATTAGAGGTGATTTACATGAAGATAATAACAATTAATATCAATAAGGGTGGTACAGGTAAGTCTACTTTTTCTTATAACTTTTCTAAGTGGCTATCATCTATAAAACATAAAAAGGTTCTTCTAATAGATGGGGACTCATCATGCAATTTAACCTATTCTTTTAAAGAATTAGGGACAAGTTCTATTTATGATGTCTTTAAAGGAGGAGCTTTTGAGATATACCCTGTAGATGAAAAATTGGACTTTATCAAAGGTTCAGAATTTTTAACTGATGAGGATTTGGAGCTTAGGAAGAAACAAAATAATTGTCTGATTCTTTTTATGTGGTTTGCAGATAACATTGATGCGTTAAGTAAATATGATTACGTTGTTATAGATACTCATAATGATGCTAGCTTGGTCACATCGAACTTTATAGCAGTGGCGGATGCTGTGATTGGGGTATCAGAGCCTTCTAGAAACGGTTATCGTGCCTGGTTAGAACTTCAAGAAACGATTAGTCGTCTTAAGTCTGAGGTTGTCGACATTATGACCAGGAAATCCTATATTCAAGCTGTTCCGTATCTGATTGGAAATAAAATAGAGCATATCGGTAGTAGTTCACGAGAGTTTCTTGATATTATTGCTGACGATCCAGGGTTGTTAGGAGTAATTCCGAAAAAAGAGTTACTGGCAAAGAGCTTGCTGAGCGACAAGAGTATATTTGAACTTCAGGATGAAATGTCAGATGCTGAAAAGAGACGTCATAAGCACTTTTATGATCACATTGAAGAAGTCTTTGAAAGAATCATTCATACTATATAAGGAGAAGTAATCATGACAAATAAATTTTCAAATTTTCAAAAAGCTAGAGAGGAA
>NZ_JBRKNW010000029.1:0-13806 GCF_053010325.1 Streptococcus sp. P25B114
GTTGGTTTTGTATGCACTTTTTACACTAAAATTTAGTCCAAAATAAAACAATTTCCTTATTTTGACTATTGAACTCAAAATATTTTTCGTCAAATACCTTGATAAGCTTGACAAACGGTAGAAAAAAAGCTCTCATTTTATAAAAAAATGAGAAGCGTTTTCAACTATTCTTTAGTAAGGATTTTGGGACCTTCTGCTGTTCCCACGATGACTCTTGAAATCAAGTTGATGAAGAGACCGTGCTCTACTACTCCAACTGTGTGGTCCAGTTCATTGGCCAAAGCAATCGTATCCAAAATTCGTTGCAAATCCAGGTCAATGATGAAATTCTGCATATCGGTCACCAATTTCTGGCCGTCCTTCATACGGAAACTTGGACGATAGCCCTTCTTCTCAAACAGTCGGAAAAGATTTTCAGAACCGTATTGAACCACTTCAACCGGCAGTTTGAAGGCTCCGAGTGTTTCCACTAGCTTGCTTTCATCGACAATCCAGATAGAGTCCTTGGAATAGCTGGCAACGACCTTTTCCATGAGCAGGGCTGCACCGCCACCCTTGATGCCGTTAAAAGCTCCGTCTACTTCATCTGCTCCGTCCACCGTCAAATCAACATAATCCACCTCATCAATATTCTTCAGAGGAATCCCCAGTGAAGCAGCGTGTTTCGCTGTGGCATGCGAAGTCGTCACACCGATAATGTCCAGGCCTTCTTCCTGTACCCGGCGACCGATTTCCTGGACGAAATAATAGGCAGTCGATCCTGTTCCCAGGCCCACAATCATCCCGTCCGTGACAAATTCAGCTGCCTTAATCCCAACTTGTTCTTTCAAATTTGACATAGTTTACTCCTTTGCTTTCTTAACTAGCCCTGTTGGTAAACCATGGTCTGCGCAAGTGCTTGACCGTCACCACCCAGCAACTCAACCAGTTTATAGGCAAATGGCAGACTGGTTCCGGCACCTCGACTGGTCACGATATTGCCATCGACAACCACCTCATCCGTCTGGTGAATCCCTGAGGCAATCTGCTCTTCCATGCCTGGATAGCAGGTAAAATGACGGTCCTTGAGAAGCTCCGCTCTCTCTAAAACAATGGGTGCCGCACAGATTGCTGCCACAAATTTACCAGCCGCAGCTTGAGTTTTCAATTCCTCAATCAAACCAGAATGGTCACGTAGATTGGTCGCCCCTGGCATACCGCCTGGCAGGACAATCAAATCATAGGCTGACAAATCGCCATCAAAGACAGAATCAGTCTGAACAGGAATCCCATGAGAACCTGTTACCGTCTGGCTGGTCAAACCAACCATCTGGCAATCCATATTGGCCCGACGAAGGACATCAACCGGTGTCAGGGCTTCGATTTCTTCAAAACCTTCTGCAAATAAAACCGCTACTTTTTTCATTTTTCCCTTCTTTCTACACGCTTTATCGTGATTTTCTTATAGGATGATGCTTGGCGAGTCTGAGCCTCGTCAAACAAGGTAAATTGGTAACTCATGGATAATATCAGGCCAATGCCAATCAAGTTGGAAACCATAGAAGATCCACCCTGAGATATGAAAGGCAAGGGAATCCCGGTCAGAGGCAAGATACCTGTTGCTGCACCGATATTTTCAAAGACGTGAAAGAGCAACATGACAATGAAACCTGTCGAAATATAGGTGTAAAAACGATTGTTGGACTCGACAGTTATTTTCAGCATGCGATAGATCAAGAGCAGATAGAGCGCAATGACCACCGAGGCTCCGATAAATCCAAAATCTTCTGCAATAACTGTGAAAATCATGTCACTTTCGCGAACAGGAATCAGCAGATTGGTTTTATTGATCCCGATACCCGTCAGACCGCCACTGCCAATCGCAATCAAGCTTTGGGCTTGCTGATAGGTCGTTGATTGGGCATTTTCAAAGGGATCTAGCCAGCCCAAAATTCGGTTGATTTGATAGGTGTCCATCCCCAGATTATGAAGGAAGGATCGCCCACCAGGACTGATGAATATCATCAGAAAAACTCCGACCAAGACGACAGCTGTCAAGACAGCTGGTAATAAAATTTTCCAGGAAATTCCCGACAGGAGCAACATGCCACCGTATATGGCCACGAAAACCAAGGAAGTCCCCAAATCTCGCTGTAGATAAAGCAAGCCAAGGACTGGCAAGGTCAAGAGGGTCAGAAAGGCAATCAGACGAAAATCTTCCTTTAACTGCCGCACTGGATTCCGCTGTTGAAAGCTGACAATCAATCTAGCTGACATGACAATGTAGGAAATCTTCATGAATTCCGACGGTTGAAACAGTGTCATATCACTGACCGTTACCCAGTTTTTAGCCCCTGTAGAGGCAACCAGCTCTGGACTAAAATAATAGAGAGGCAAAATCATCAATCCCAGTCCCAGCATGTAAAGAAGCGGAGCCATTTTCCATAAAAACTTATTGGAAAAGAACATAACTAGGAAGGCCAAACCGATACCTAAGGCAATCCACAGCAGCTGCTGGCCGACTATCCGCACCAGGCTTTCCGGAAAATCAATGCTAACGGCTATATAGAGGGATAAGATACCTATCAACAATAGCAAAAATACAGGTAATATCAGACCGTAATCAATCCGATTATCTAAATCAATCTTTCGAGTGCTCATGTCTCCTGCTTTCTAAATCTAATCTTCTACTATTATAGCAGAAAATAACGCACCGTATTTTATCAAACCCAAGATTCCTATCAAAAATCGCAGATGCGGCTGGCTAACTACAGTCTAGAGCAATCAAAATGGCAATCACGCGCACAAAAAAGCCCTCTCCGAAACTCGGAAAAGGCTTAAAATCAATGTTTCTCTTAGTTCGCAGCGTTTGCGTCTTTGAGACCGTATTTTTTGTTGAACTTGTCCACGCGGCCGTCTGCTTGAGTGAATTTTTGACGTCCAGTATAGAATGGGTGTGAATCTGATGAAATTTCCACACGAATCAATGGGTAAGTTTCACCTTCAAACTCAACAGTTTCATTAGAGTTCTTAGTAGAACCGCTAAGGAACTTGTAACCAGTAGTTGTGTCCATGAAGACAACAGTGCGATATTCTGGATGGATATCTTTTTTCATTATAAAAATTCCTTTCTGCCATGGTCTCTTTCCGAGCCATAGATTATAACCATTTAAGTTTACCAAAAGTTAGGCAGACTTGCAAGTCTTTTCCCCTATTTTCTCAACATTTTACAAAGCAGAGGCTCCGGAGGCCACATCCGAGGCCACACGCGCCCCAAAACCGCCTCTTGAAGGGCTGGCCAAACCGTCTGACAAATGCTGTTTCCTAGCCACAACCCTGTCCACCAATCCCGGCGTCACAAAAACCTTGCCATCCAGGCCAATCAGCACAGCCTCAATACCCTCCGTCTGGCAAACCGTCCTATAAATCTCAGCCATGGACTGACCAAAGAGACGTGTGGTCCAAATCTCGCCATCGACCGACCGCTTGGAGACAATGGAAATACTGGCCAGTTCAGAGGCAATGGGATAGCCTGTCTGCGGACTGAGGATATGGTGATAGGTCTTACCTTCAACCGTTAGGCTCCTTTCGTAAATGCCAGAGGTGACCACCGATTCTTGAATGATTCGCAGAACCAAGATGTTCTGCCCTCGTTCTTTTCCAGGATCCTGAATACCGATTAGCCAGTTACCATCAGGATTATGAGGTGCCTGTCCAAATGTCTTTACATTGCCACCCAGGTTAATCAAGCCAGCAGTCACACCCATTCGCTCTAAAAATTCGACGATGCGGTCTGCCACATAGCCCTTGGCTAAGGCTCCCAGGTCAATGGCCATGCCCTCTTTTTTCAGATAGACCAGCATGTCCTCATCGTCCAATTCAATATCAGCTGGGTCAATGATAGCCAGCTTTTCATCAATTTCTTCCTGACTAGGCAGCTTGGCATCGGAAAAACCAATCCGCCAGGTCTGGACCAGCGGACCAATGGTGATATTGAGAAAACTCTTGTCAGCCAGGCTGTGTTCCTTGCCCAGCTTGATCAGTTCGTACAAATCCTCTGCAACAGGAACCGCCTGTACACCTGCATTGAGATTGACTTCCATAAGTTCCGAAGTCAGGTCATTGGCTGAAAAACGGTCCTTGTACAGAATAAGGAGGTTTTCCACCTGGTCTAAAATTGGCTCAGGATTCTCATGCCAAATCTTGGTTTCAATGACCGTCCCCATGAGACGGACGCTTCTGCTACTTGCTTGCATCTCGGACAACCTGCTGGATTTCTTGATAAATGGCTTCATTTTCGGCTAGGGAATAGGAATTAGCACCGCTGGCTAATGGATGCCCCCCGCCGTCATGTCGCTGGGCAATAGCCGAAATAGGAATATACTTGCTGCGGAGACGGACACGGTAGTTACCATCTGCTTGTTCCACAAAAATCCCCCAGGACTGGACATCACCGATACGACCCGGAGCGCCAACGATAAAGGAGGTTTCCGCATCTGTCACGCCGTATTTTTCAAGAGTGGTGCGGGTCAAGGTCACCCGAGCAGCACCATGTTCATCCACCTCTAAATTGTCGTAGACATAGCCTGTCAGCTTGGCAATCTTGTAGTCAATGGTGTCCATTTGGCGGCTCATCCGGGTAAAATCAAAGTCCTCCTGACGCAGGCAGGCCGCAATTTCAAAGGTGCGAGCAGTCGTCGCAGGGTAAAGGAAACGACCCGTATCACCGACAATCCCTGCGTAAAGCAGGCGGGCGATTTCCCCGTCTAGTTTGAGGTTGTTGGCCAGAGCAAACTCCGTAATCATTTCGCTACAAGAGCTGGCAGCTGTGTTGACCCAGAGCAGGTCACCGTAAGGCTCTTCGTTTGGATGGTGGTCGATTTTGATGAGAAAATCCCCAGTGGTATATCGATTGTCATCCACTCGCGGCGTATTGGCCGTGTCTGTCACGATGACCAAGGCTCCGTGATACTCCTCATCTGCGACTGAGTCCATGCTATCCAGCCAAGCCAGGGTTGGTTCATCCACACCTGTCGCCTTGACGTTTTTTTCAGGAAAATTGGCCTGCAATAATTTCTTCAAACCCACCTGACTACCAATGGCATCTGGGTCTGGCCGCTGGTGACGGTGAATGATAATAGTGTCGTACTTCTTAATGGTTTCTAAAATATCTGTAGTAATAGTCATAGCAACTCCTTTCCCAATATTTTAGCACAATCTCCCCCTTTTGAAAAATAAGGGAGTGTGGTATAATGGGATTACTATGTAACTTGGAGGAAATTATGGCACTAGCAAAAATTGTTTACGCTAGTATGACTGGTAACACAGAAGAAATTGCGGATATCGTAGCTAGCAAACTAGAGGAATTAGGTTTGGAGGTACAGGTTCATGAATGTACCACTATTGAGACGGAAGAAATCCTAGATGCTGACTTAATTGTCGTTGCGACCTATACCTATTCTTATGGTGGCGACGGTGAATTGCCAGATGAAATCATTGATTTCTACGCTGACCTAGCTGACCTGGACTTGACTGGTAAGGTCTACGGTGTCTGTGGTTCTGGCGATACCTTCTATGATGATTTCTGTAGTGCGGTAGATGATTTCGACACTATGTTGGGGTCACGTGGTGCGGTCAAAGGTGCTGAAAATGTCAAGGTAGACCTGGCTGCTGAAGATGAGGATATTGTTAACCTTGAGCAATTCGCAACTGACCTTGTTGCAAAATTAGATACTTTGAATTAATTGACAAACAGACTGGCTTATCAATAGGTCTAGTCTGTTTTCTTTTAGCCAATTATTAAGATTGTACACCTATTGTTTGCAATCTTTATTTTTTTGATATATAATTAACTGGTTAAGTTTTAAAAAAGGAGAATTTTATGGCTAAAAAATCAAAAATGTCCCGCTATCAGAGGCAATTGGAATTAATCGAACGTTACGCAGATTTGCGAAAAAGTCTCAAAGAAAAAGGGGACTACCAAGCACTCAGAAAATTGCCTCACGACTCAAATCCAAATCGGCTGAAATACCGCGACAGGACCGATGGCCGTCCGCATGCTTATATGCGAAAATTCGGTGTGAGTCGGATTACCTTCCGTGAATTAGCCCATCTTGGTCAACTCCCTGGGGTTAAAAAAGCAAGTTGGTAAACATTCTTAACAAGGCTGGTTTTCCGCCTTGTTTTTTGCTATACTAAAAACCAACTGAAACAATCTTTGGAGGAGTTAATAATGGATTTAGACATGATACGTTCACAAATTAATCAGCTTGATGAGGAACTTGTTGCACTATTGGAAAAACGAATGGAACTTGTTGATCAGGTCACAGCCTACAAACGTGCGACTGGAAAGCCAGTCCTGGATGCCAGCCGCGAACAAGCTGTTCTAGATAGAGTCGGTAGCCTGGTGGAAAATCCAGCTTACCGCTCTGCCATTGTCGCGACCTTCAGCGACATTATGGCCCGGTCCAGGGCCTACCAGGCGGAAAAATTGGCTGACTATGAATAACAAGATTTCACGCACTGGACAGCTCAGTCTCTTTTCCCTTATCATTGGTCTCGCCGCAGGAGTGATTGAAACAATTTTTGGCAGAGTCTTGTTGGCTATAGGCACTATCCGTACCGATTACTTCTCCTACCTCATTCCCTTGCTCAGTCTTGCTGGACTTCTCATCATCTTTGTCTATCAAAAATGGGGGAAATCCGTCCAAGCTGGGATGAATTTGGTGTTTCAGGCAGGACAAGGACAAGACACCACTATTCCCCCTATTCTAATCCCACTGATTACCACAACCACTTGGCTGGGACATCTGGTTGGCGCATCAGTAGGACGCGAGGGGGTCGCTGTTCAATTGGGTGCCAGCATATCGCACTGGCTGGGTAAGCTCTGGAAAAGCGCACTTCCTAAAGACACTATGACGCAAATTGGGATGGCTGCTGGCTTTGCTGGGCTCTTTCAAACGCCTTTGGCAGCTAGTTTATTTGCTGTCGAGGTCTTGGTGGTCGGGAGCATTTCTTGGGTTGCCCTGCCTTACTGTCTCCTTGCTGCTATCATCGCCTCTTCTACCTCGCATTGGCTAGGCTTAGAAAAATTCAGCCATTCCCTGTCAGCTTTTCCCTTTCAATTTGAAGATCTATTCAAGTGGATGTTAGTGGCCATCTGTCTCGGACTGATCGGCAACTGCTTCGCTTGGATCCTCACACATGCCAAAGCAGAAATATCTACTTTTCTTCCCAATCCTTACTGGAGAATGCTTGCACTGGGCTTGTTGCTCTCGCTCTTTCTCTATTTAGCACACCTCGGTCGCTATTCTGGTTTAGGGACTAATTTAATTGAGGCTAGTCTATCTGGAAATACAATTTTTGCTTATGACTGGCTACTCAAGTTGGTCTTTACCTGCTTGTGCTTAATTGCAGGTTTCCAAGGCGGTGAAGTCACCCCACTCTTTGCCATCGGTGCAAGTGCAGGACTTGTTTTGGCACAGTGGCTTGGTCTCCCACCAGAATTGGTTGCTGCACTAGGTTATTGCGCTGTATTTGGCACTGCGACCAATACACTCCTTGCTCCTATTTTGATTAGCTACGAGGTATTCGGTTCTGCCATTCTTCCATTTGCCCTACCTGTGCTCGGAGTCGCTTATTTCCTCAACCGTAAACAAACCATCTACGGGCAACAAATTCATTGAATAGATAGAAAAGTCTGATTAGTAGGCTTTTTTCTTTCTCAAAATTCAAAAAGAAACGCTGATGTTACAACGTTTCTCAAGTCATATCTATCTCCCCTACTGGAATCGAACCAGTAACTAATTCTTAGGAGGAATTTGTTATATCCATTTAACTAAGGGAAGGTTACCCTTCTATTGTAACCTAGAAGGGAAAGGATTGCAAGACTGGATTAGTCTGCTGCGTGCTTACGGTATTTTTCCATTTTGGCTTTGAACAATTCCCCATTGCTAGGTGCCGTGTAGGTAACCGCATTCGCTCCAGCCTCGATGACTGCGCGAATGCTGTCTTCGGTCGGACCGCCTGTTGCAATAATCGGAAATTCGGGGAAATCCTGACGAATCTTGGCCACAACCCGCGCAGTATCTGCTCCACAGGAAACATTGAGAATATCAACACCAGCCTCAATCCGGGCCTTAATATTTGATTTCTCAGAAACTACCGTATAGATGATAGGAATATCCACAACCTTGTTGATTTCCTGTATAGTATCGACATTGGTCGGACCATTGACAACAACTGCATAGGCACCTTCTGATTCGGAAAAGAGGCTCATATTAGCAGAGCGGAGACCTGTGGTCAAGCCACCACCCACACCTGCAAGTACAGGAACAGAAGCTACCAGCATGATGCTCTTAAGTATAGCTGGGCTAGGCGTAAAAGGATAGACTGCTAGTACAGCGTCCGCATTATGATTGGCAATAATCGCAACATCCGTCGTAAACAAAATCGAGCGGATTCTGCGTCCGTAAATCATGATACCACTACATTCTTTGATAATATTAGGCATCTGCACAATATCCTGGCGCAAATCTGACAAGATTGACGGTGGAACTGGCTTGGTCATAGGTCACCTCCATTTTTATATTTTAGAACATCAAGACTAGTCGCAAAAGGAAACTCCCCATCTCAGCAAGAACATTTCCCATCCTTAGCTGAAAATTGAAAACCTGATGTCCACTTACACTCTAGCCTAGTTAGATTTCGGTTTAATAATATTCATTATAACACATTTTTATCAGGAATAGGAAGCTATCCCTGAAAAAATCAAAAAATCCGGAAAATCGTCCGGATCCTTTGAACTATTTGGTAGATTTGCGAACCTTAATGCCGTGATTCAGAATGACTTCACGGTTTTCCAATTCTTCCTTGTGCATGATTTTGGTTAGCATCCGCATGGCAATGGCACCAATATCATACAATGGCTGATTGATAGAAGTCAGGTTAGGTCTTGTAAACTTGGTCACCAGTGAATCATCGCTTGTGATGATTTCAAAATCTTCTGGAACACTGAGACCCTTGTCTGAAATACCATTCAAGAGACCGGCTGCAATTTCATCTTCTGCCACCAAGGCTGCCGTCGCACCTGCGTTCAAGATACGTTCAGCAAGGGCATAGCCTTCTTCATACTTATACTTAGATTCAAAGACCAGGCCTTCGCTAAAGTCCAAGCCCGCTTCTTGCAAGCCATCCTTATAACCAGCAAAGCGGACCTTGCCATTGATATCATCAACCAACGGTCCAGATACAAAGGCGATTTTCTTGTTATTTTTAGCCAACAGGGTAACCGCATCCTTGCTTGCTGCAGCGTAGTCAATGTTTACGCTCGGCAATTGTTTTTCCAAATCAACCGTACCAGCCAGAACAATCGGTGTACGTGAACGAGAAAACTCCGCACGAATCTTATCTGTCAAATGGTAGCCCATGAAAATGATACCATCCACCTGTTTTGAAAAGAGGGTGTTGACCACATTAATCTCTTTTTCATCGTTCTCATCGCTATTGGCAAGGACGATATTATACTTATACATATCGGCAATGTCATCAATCCCCTTAGCCAGGGTTGCAAAGTAAGCGTTAGCAATATTTGGGATAACCACACCAACAGTCGTCGTCTTCTTGCTGGCCAAGCCACGGGCAACGGCGTTAGGACGGTAATCCAAGCGCTCGATGACCTCTAAGACTTTTTTGCGGGTATTTTCCTTAACGTTCTTATTTCCATTGACAACGCGGGAAACGGTCGCCATAGAGACCCCGGCTTCGCGGGCAACGTCATATATCGTTACCGTATCATCAGTATTCAACATATTTGTGTTTCCTTTCATCTTTCTTTTTCTATGAAAATTACGCTTTCACTCTCTTATAGTGTATCACTTTTTGTAAACACTTTCAAGAGAAAAATAGGACTTTTTTCGCTAGGACTTGCAAATTTTTTGATTTTTTGAAACAATAGTCCATATAATAAACGAAAATTTCATTTTTCTTATCATCAAAAGAAAGGTATGCCTATGTCTAAATTACAATATGTGCAAGATTACCTAGAAAACAATCAACTTGAATTGGCCATTTTCTCAGATCCTTCCAGTATCTACTACCTGACCGGCTATCACGCTGACCCACACGAACGCCACATGTTCCTCTTTGTCATGCCAGACCATGAACCGCTCCTCTTCCTACCAGCTCTCGATGTCGAGCGCGCTCGTGCAACTGTTTCATTCCCCGTAACTGGCTACATGGATTCTGAAAATCCTTGGAAAATCATCCAGGCAAGTCTGCCAAACAAGGCCTTCAAGACAATCGGTGCTGAATTTGACAATATGAATTTGTCCCGCTACCATGGTCTTCAGTCTATTTTTAATCAGCCTTTCTCGGACATCACTCCGCTGATCAATACCATGAAATTGATTAAATCCCGCGATGAAATTGATAAAATGTTTATCGCAGGTGAATTTGCGGATAAGGCCATGCAGGTCGGATTTGACAACATTTCCTTGAATGTCACAGAAACCGACATTATCGCCCAGATTGAATTTGAAATGAAAAAACAAGGCATTTCAAAAATGAGTTTCGATACCATGGTCTTGACCGGTGATAATGCAGCTAATCCTCACGGCATTCCCGCTACTAATAAGATTGAAAACAATGCCCTGCTTTTGTTTGACTTGGGCGTAGAAACGCTAGGCTACACTTCTGATATGACACGGACAATTGCGGTCGGTCAGCCTGATCAATTCAAAAAAGACATTTACAATCTCTGTTTAGAGGCCCACATGGCAGCTGTCGAGATGATTAAACCCGGTGTGACTGCTGGTGAAATTGACTACGCTGCTCGCTCTGTTATTGAAAAATCTGGTTATGGTGAGTATTTCAACCACCGCCTGGGCCACGGTTTGGGAATGAGCGTTCATGAATTTCCATCTATCATGGAAGGCAATGATTTGGTTATTCAAGAGGGCATGTGTTTCTCTGTTGAGCCAGGTATCTACATTCCGGGCAAGGTCGGCGTCCGCATTGAGGATTGCGGTCATGTGACCGAGAACGGTTTTAATGTCTTTACCAAGACGCCGAAAGAACTCTTGTATTTTGATGTATAAAAAGAGAACCTCCTACTATTTTGTAGGAGGTCATTTACTTACCTATTTTTTTAGAAAAGTTGTTAATAGTCGAAAAGCATGGATCATTAGAATAACAAGAATAGCAATAACATTGATAAAAAGTGGTATTATTACGAAAGCAAGTCCATATATAGCAATGATAGTTGCATCTTCTATCTCAGCTCTGTTACTCAAGTACATCATATATAAATAGCTGGATGCCAAAATGAAAAAAATAACATAAATACCTTTGGTCCAATAGTGATATAAAAATCTATAAATCAAGGCATTTCCAACTAGCGTAGCAATAATAAGTAGTAAAATTAGCCAGGTTTCGACTAAATAAAGGAGCCAAAATATGAAAGGGAGACTCATCGATACCAACAAAGTCCCTAATATCAGACCCGCTCTTTTAAGAATTACATTCATACTTGATTAAAAATTTCGACCATTTTTGCCGTAGCCATATTTTTCCATAAAGTCCTGACGGAATTCGAGCAGGTTATCGTCCATGATAGCCTGACGAACATTTTTCATGAGGTTAATCAAGAAGAAGAGATTGTGGTAGCTGGTCAAGCGGATACCAAATGTCTCGTCGGCCTTAAGTAAATGACGGAGATACGCACGTGTGTAGTTTTTACATGTGTAGCAATCGCACTCTGGATCTAATGGTGTAAAGTCCTCAGCGAACTGAGCGTTTTTAACCACAAGACGTCCTTGACTGGTCATGCAAGTTCCATTACGTGCAATGCGTGTTGGTAGTACACAGTCAAACATATCAACCCCACGAATCACACCATCAATCAAGCTATCTGGTGCTCCAACACCCATGAGGTAACGAGGCTTGTTTTCCGGCAAAAGCGGCGTTGTGAAATCCAAGACTGCATTCATCTCATCATGGGTCTCACCGACAGCCAAACCACCGATGGAATAGCCCGGAAAATCCATGCTGACCAGGTCGCTAGCTGATTGGCGACGGAGGTCTTCAAAACCAGCCCCTTGGACAATCCCGAAGAGCCCTTGGTCATGCGGGCGACGGTGAGCCTTTAGACCACGCTCCGCCCAACGGCTGGTCCGTTCAATGGACTTCTTGACATAGTCATACGGTTGGTAGAATTGCGGGCATTCATCAAAGCTCATCATGATGTCAGAACCAAGATTATTCTGGATGGAAATGGCTTTTTCCGGCGACAGGAACATCTTACTACCATTGAGATGGTTTTTAAAGGTCACACCTTCCTCGGAAATATTGCGGCTATCTGCCAGCGAATAAACCTGGAACCCGCCCGAATCTGTCAAAATCGGCTGGTCCCAATTCATGAATTTGTGGAGTCCACCGGCACGCGCAATCAGCTCATCACCAGGACGAAGCCAGAGATGATAGGTATTGGACAAAATAATGCCCGACCCCATTTCTTTCAGCTCCTCAGGCGACATGGTCTTGACCGTCGCTTGCGTTCCCACTGGCATAAACATAGGCGTTGGGAAGGTCCCGTGTGGTGTGATAATCTCACCCAAACGAGCACCTGTGTGCTTTTCTTTCTTGATCAAGCGATACTTGATTGGTACATCTGTCATATATATTTACCTCCTACCAGGAAAAACAGTCCTGGGAAAATCAACAGGGCTCCGCTGAGCCTGCAACTAATCTAGTCTATCAAAATTTACCTTTCTTGTCACTTGAAACTGTGTTAAAATATGGAGGAAAGGAAGGCTTTATGTTTACACTATCATCTATTCGCCAAAAAGCTCGCCTGAGCCTGAGAAGGAATCCTACTAGCTTTAAAATCGTTTTACTTCCTGTCCTTCTCACTCTGCTGATCAATCTATTTACAAATTCTCAGACAGATATGGAGCGTGTTGCAGACATTAGCCAGGACACCCAGGCTAGCATTTATTACCTACTGTCCATTTTAGGATTTACAAGCTTCTACAGGTTGCTCCTTGCCCTTCTGCTGCTCTCCGTCTCCTACAGTCTATTCCTATTGATGTTGGGCAAAAAAGCGACAGGGAAACTTTCTGATAGCCTAGCTATCTTCAGCCATCCATCATTTGGAAAATTCTTGGCGGTTTTCAGTTTAAAAACAATCCTGCTCATTCTCTGGAGCTTGATTTTCTACATCGGTGCCTTCTTGCTGCTAGGGTCTAGTATCCTCATCGGCAACCTGTCCGCAGAACTGCTTCAAGCCAACTCGGTTGAAGTACAGGAAAGCCTGACTGGCATGATAGCTATCAGCTTTTTGGTTTTTATTGCTGGTTTGTTCCTGGTCTGCATTGGTCTGGCCATCTATTTGCCACAGGTCTATGCCTATTCCCAGGCTGAGAACATTCTCTTCCAACGCTTGGAAGCGGACACTTATACCAGTGCCAGAGCCATTTTGAAGGAAAGCCGTCAATTGATGAAGGGCTACAAATGGAAACGATTCCTCTTGGATTTGAGCTTCTTGGGATGGTTTATCTTGACCATTATCACTAGCGGACTTGCGGATTTCTATGTTCTTCCCTATCACAAGACTGCCCAGATTTATTTCTATCAGGCTATTCTGGAAGAAAAAAGTACCAAATCAATATAATTCGACCATTCAAAAAGCGATGTCCGCTCACTGAACTGCACCCCAAAAGTTAGACACAAAATCTAACGATTGGGGTGTTTTTCTTATGAAATTAAGTTATGAAGATAAACTAGAAATATATGAGCTAAGAAAGAGTGGCGTGTCGTGGGTCAACCTTA
>NZ_JBRKNW010000030.1:0-11040 GCF_053010325.1 Streptococcus sp. P25B114
TTTTGTTGCGACGTCTAGCGTCAAAAAGCCCTACGACTTAACAAGACACCTCTACTTTATCATAAAGAAAAAGTAGTGAGTACTTTCTCCCGTCGGAGATTTCCTCACTACTAATCTTAGTATGTTTCTTTTTTTAATAAGTAGCCAGACGTTTTTCCAAGCGTAACTGCCCCACAGCATAGAGTGTACAAATGACCCAATAAATCAAGGCTACGCAGATATAGACCGTCATGTAGTCGGACTTAGCACCGCCGACGATTTTGGCCTTGTTGAAAATTTCAGGCACTGTAATCATGGCTGTCAGCGAGGTACTTTTTACCATGTCCAACAGAACATTACTCAATGGGGGGAGAGCAATTCGGAAGGCTTGGGGAATAATGATTTTTCGATAAATCACATTGGTCTTGAGGCCCAGACTGCGTGCCGCTTCCCATTGACCCTTATCAATAGCCGACAGGGAAGAACGGATGATTTCCGAGATGTAGGCCGATGACATGGAAGTAAAGGCAATGATGGACGCTGATATCGCATCCAGCTGAATGCCCATAAAGGGCAGACCAAAATAGATAAAGAAAAGCAAGACCATTAGCGGAATACCCCGCATGAGGGAAATATGAGCCATAGCCAACCAGCGGAGGACGGCAAGCTTAGACATACGCATCAAGGCTACAAAGAAGCCACAAAAGGTCCCTAGGGCAAAGCCGATAAGAGAGAGAGCCAATGTGTAGGGCAAGCCCTCTAGAATAAGCGGAATAGCCTCAAAAGCTAGTTTTGGATCAAAAACTGCCTGCCAATTGATAGACATAGAGAAATACCTTGGAGGCGCCGACCAGGTCAACACCCGTCCTTTCTTTACTAGATAAAAAGGTAGGAATCACTTCCAACCTTTCTGATGTTTAGTCAACGTCTACTACTGGCAACTCATCTGCACCTTCAGCAGGTTTGGTCAAGTCTTGACCAGCATAGTGTTTTTCTGAGATAGCCTTCAAGCTACCATCTTCTTTCATTTCTTTGATGACCTTATCCAACTCTTGCTTCAAGCTGTCATCTTCCTTGCTCATGACAATCACAGATTCGTTTGGATTGTAACGAACATCACCCATCTTCACTTTGATATCTGGGAATTTTGCAGTAATCATCTTAACTGCGACCACTTGTGTGAAGTAGTCATTTGGAATAAAGTCTGTACGACCAGTGGATACATCGCGAAGGTAAACGTCGTTGGTTACGTTATCGTAGATAACTGGCTCTGCGCCTTGCTTTTCAGCAATCTTCATGAAGGTTGTACCAGCACCACCACCAGCTTTTTTACCCTTCCAGTCTGAAAGGTCTTTTGCTGTGATGTTTGATGAACCATCTTCACGGACAATCATACCAGATACAGAATACTTGTAAGCCTCAGAGAGGTTGTATTTTTCCTTACGCTCAGCTGTTGGCTGCAGGTTGTTTACTGAAACATCTACCTTGCCTGAGTCTACTGATGTCAGAGCTTCTGCTACACCGATTTCTTGGAATTCAATTTCGAGATCCAAGCGCTTGCCGATTTCCTTCATCATATCGACTTCATAACCGACCAATTCCTTCTTGTCATTATAGTATGACGTTGGGAAAAGCGTACCTGGGGTCGCAACTTTCAAGACACCTGCTTCCTTGACTTGTTCCCATTTGGTTGGTTCTGCAGCTGCTTCTTCTGTCTTAGAAGCGTTGCTTGAGCAAGCTGCCAACGTTAATGTAGATACAAGAAAGGCTGATGCCAACAATTTTTTCAACATGTCAATCTCCTCTGGAAGTGACAAACTTCCTTTTTCTTTATTTTTGGTGTTAACCCACCAACTTTAATAGGGTAACATTTTGAAAAAGATTTGGCAAGAATTTGGTACCGTTTTTTGTAGCCATTTACATTCTAAACAAATGAGCATCTTCCAAGTCCTGGGCTAGCTGTAAAAGGATATCTTCTCGGCCCTTAGCTGCTGTCAATTGGACCCCTATCGGTAGGCCTTCTTTGGTAACATGCGTCGGCAAGCTAATGGATGGTTGGCCTGTAATATTGGCCTGTTGCGTAAAGGGAGTAAGAGCGAGACTGTCCGCAAACATCTCCCAGATCAAGTCCTGCTGAGCAGCCATTGAATATTCCTGGGTCTGCTTGAGGCGGGTTTCTAAATCAACAGACGGCTGAAATTGACCATGAAGAGGAGCCACATCTGCCACCGTGGGAGTCAGGAGAATGTCGTAGGTCTGGTGAAATTCCTGCATGCTGGCACTGTAGCGGTCCCAATCCTGTAAAACCTTAGAATAAAGCTTGGCCGGTATGGTTTGACCGCTCTGATAAATGGCCCAGGTCATGGGCTCCATGTCATCCAGAGTCATTGGGCGTCCAAAAGCCGTTTCAATTTCATCAAACATCTGAGCAGTCTCTACGCTATTCATAATATAATAGGACTGCATCACTTCACTCCCGTCCAAGGGCTGTCGCTGTAATTCCTCCACTTGATGACCCATCCCTAGAAGGTGGTCGACCAGCTGAAGAACCGCCGTCTGCGCTTCCAGACTAACCTTGCTACCAATAGGGGATTGACTGGTAAAAGCAATTTTCAAAGAGCGATTAAGAGAACTGAAAATCGACTCTTCCGACAGGGTTGCCAAGGGAAAAGGCGCCTCAACCTGATAGGTTTGAAAATGATAAAGCAGCCGCTTGGTGTCCCGCACGGACTTGGTCAAGGCAAAGTTGCTAGAAGCCCCCTGCCAACCTCGGAAAGACTTGGGTCCAACAGGGATGCGGCCTCGACTGGGCTTGAGCCCAATCAAACCGTTGAAGGAGGCGGGAATACGGATAGAGCCGCCACCATCCGATGCCGCCGCCAAGGGTATCATGCCTGAAGCCACCGCAGCTGCCGCACCTCCACTGGATCCACCTGCATTGCGGCTCAGATCTAGGGGCAACTTGACCTGACCATGCAGACTGGAGTCTGATATATTCTTAAACCCAAACTCTGGCGTATTGGTCCGTCCCAAGATGATGAAACCAAGGTCCTTGAAAGCCTGCACCAATTTGTCTGTATGTCCTGCTCGGTAGTTTTCAAACAGCCGAGAGCCTGCTGTTGACAAGTGCCCCGCTTCATTTTGCCCCAAGTCTTTCAACAAAAGAGGAACACCACCAAAGGGCTTGTCTTGAAAGTTCCCCATTTCTGCTTCTTGTAGGGCTTGCTCGTATTGCTTGCTGACGACAGCATTGAGTGCAGGATTGAGTTGCTCTATCTTGGCAATCGTTTCCTGTACCAGTTCCTTGGCAGATACTTGTTTTTGGTTGACAGCCTGAGCCATGGCTGTCGCATCTATCCACTCCATACTAACTCCTATATACCATATTTTTCCATAGACTGCTTAATAGTCTTTCCGAGCGCCATAAAATCAGCCATGTTGTCCGATGAGGGATAAAAGGTGGACAGACTGGCCCCATTTTCAACCAAGACCTGCTCAATCCGTGTTTTCATCTCCTCCACCGTTAATTCCTGACCGACTAGGTCTGACAGATTGGCCATCGAAGCTGAATTTACTTGCGGAAATCTGTCCGATACTTCTTGCGGAGCAAAACTTGCTGCATAAAAATTAGCCACCACTTGCCCACGCTTGACTTGATTGCCTGATACGCTGATATAGGCAGAAATGGCAATGGCTCCTTGGTAAATCCGCTGGGCCAAACCAGCAAACTTCCGCCCCTTGATACTAAGGTCGTAGGTTCCAGGGCAGTAGGAAGTTGCCACCTCACCACTGACCACCTCAACGGGAAAATCTGAAAGCGCCTGGGTAATCAGGTCCACCATGACCTGATAAGACTCCCTCAAATCAACCTTGTGACCAGAAGGATTGGGTAAAATAAGAGAGACATTTAATATCCCCTCATCTGCTACAACCGCCAGACCGCCCAAACTCCGAATAATAGGACTGTATCCCGCCTGACCAATACTGGCTAAGCCCTTGTCCAGCTGAGCCACCTGACTGTCCAATTTCCCCAGAATCACTGTTTGAGCCATAGGCCAAAAATGTAAGATGCCTGTATCCGACTGACGATTGATCTCTCTCAAAAACACCTCGGTCCACACCAGTGGCCCTTGTTTCAAACCCGTCAAGCCAGATCGATCCTCATATTTTTTTATGGCTACATTCTCAACCCATGCTTTCATGCCAACCTCGTCCACTTTTTCTATTTGTTATTGTATCACAATTATTTAATCCTGCAGAAAAACTCAACTACTTTTATGAACGAAAAAAGACTGGAAAAACCAGTCTATTCATGTGCTTACAATTCATCAAAGGCGTCTTTCACCTTGTCGAAAAAGCCTTTTTTCTGCGGATGAACATTGATATTGCCTGCTGCCGCAAAATCTTTTAAAGCTGCTTTCTGGCGGTCATTGAGCCCTGTTGGTGTCACTACATTGACAGTGACATACTGGTCACCCATGGCACCCCCGCGGATACTTGGCGCACCCTTGCCTTTAAGACGGAAGGTCTTGCCTGTCTGGGTCCCTTCCGGAATAACCATATCCACATCACCATGAACCGTTGGCACATGGACGGTGTCACCTAGTGCAGCTTGAACAAAGTTGAGGTCCAATTTGTAAAGAATGGTCGTACCTTCACGCTCAAATTTATCCGATGCCTCGACTTGAACGACTACATAGAGATCTCCGTAAGAGCCTCCGTTAAATCCAGCTTCACCTTGACCAGCCAGACGGATACGCTGACCAGTTTCGACACCTGCAGGAACCTTGACCGTAACAGTGTGAGCCTGTTTCTCATGACCAGTTCCACGACAGGTCGTACACGGATCCTTAATCTGCTTGCCACGACCGTGACAGACATCACAGGTCATCTGACGGCGCATGGTTCCAAGTGGTGTCTGTGTATCAACATTGATAACACCAGAGCCATGACAGCGTCCACAAGTTACAGGACTGGTCCCAGGTTTGGCACCCGAACCAGTACAGGTACGACAAGTTGCCTCACGGTTGTAGGAAACTTCTTTTTCAGCACCGAAAATAGCCTCTTCAAATTTCAAATTGACACGGTACTGCAAATCATCTCCCTGACGAGGTGCATTAGGATTACGTTGAGCAGTTCCACCGCCGAAGAAACTAGAGAAGATATCCTCGAAACCGCCGAAACCAGCACCGTCAAAGCCACCAAATCCGCCACCGCCGAAGCCACCATTGGCTCCAGCCGCACCAAATTGGTCATAAGAGGCACGTTTTTGAGGATCGCTCAAGGTCTCGTAGGCCTCTTGAACTTCCTTATATTTATCTTCCGCACCAGCATCCTTGTTAATATCTGGATGGTATTTTTTTGAAAGCTTCCGATATGCCTTCTTAATCTCGTCTGGCGAAGCATTCTTAGAAACCCCCAGACGATCGTAAAATTCTGTGTTGTTCATAATGTAAGATATTAAGCCGTTAAGCGACTCAAAGAAAAATAGGAAACTGTCCGACGATGCCTTGCATCTAGGTAAAGTTTATCTTTTTTCAAAGAGTCGTAGGCGTATTCAGTTACACCAAAATAGTCATGCAAGAATACTACATATAAACGACTGTGTTCGATTGCGAACATTTTCCTTTCTGTAAAAGTTAGAAGGGGATTTACCCAAAAACAGAGGCTGGGTTGCAACCTCTGTGATTGGAATTTTGACTTAATAATGATTTCTATTCTCGAGAAGATAAGAACTGAGTTCGAGCTAAGAACTTCGGAAAAAGATAAATTTCCTTGTTCTAGATACTCAAAGAAATTCAAGACTAGGCTAGGCAACTGGACGAAGATTGAACTGGAGTTCATCGAGGAGAGTTAACGAAGCCTAGTGAAGAATTTCGAAGAGTACTACTTCTCAGTAAACTCGCCATCTACCACATCATCACCTGCGTTATTAGCTGTTTGGGCACCTTCTTGGCCTGCGGCTGCTTGTTGTGCTGCTGCGGCTTGCTCGTAGAGTTTCACTGCAAGGGCTTGAGCTTTTTCGTTGAGGTTTTCAAGTTTAGCCTTCATGTCGTCCAAGTTGTTAGCTTCTTGAGCTGCTTTCAACTCATCAAGAGCTGCTTGAGCTTGATCGCGTTCTGCATCGAAGCCTTTGCCTTCCGTTTCTTTAAGAGTTTTCTCAGTCGCAAAGATTGCTTGGTCAACGTCGTTACGAAGATCCACTTCTTCCTTACGTTTCTTATCTGCTTCAGCGTTTGCTTCTGCATCTTTCATCATGCGATCGATTTCTTCATCTGTCAAACCTGAGTTAGACTGAATAACGATTGTTTGTTCTTTTTGTGTACCAAGGTCTTTGGCTTTTACAGAAACGATACCGTTCTTGTCGATGTCAAATGTTACTTCGATTTGTGGGATACCACGAGGTGCTGCAGGGATATCTGTCAATTGGAAACGACCAAGTGTCTTGTTGTCCGCTGCCATTGGACGCTCACCTTGAAGCACGTGGATGTCAACAGCTGGCTGGTTGTCTGCAGCAGTTGAGAAGACTTGTGACTTAGAAGTTGGGATGGTTGTGTTGCGGTCGATGAGTTTTGTAAATACACCACCCATTGTTTCAATACCGAGTGACAATGGAGTTACATCAAGGAGGACAACGTCTTTGACATCACCAGTGATGACACCACCTTGGATTGCCGCACCCATAGCAACAACTTCATCAGGGTTCACAGATTTGTTTGGCTCTTTACCAGTTTCAGCCTTAACAGCTTCTACAACGGCTGGGATACGAGTTGAACCACCGACAAGGATAACTTCGTCAATTTCTGACAAGCTAAGGCCTGCATCTGAAAGAGCTTGACGAACAGGAACTTTTGTACGTTCTACAAGGTCGTAAGTCAATTCGTCAAATTTTGCACGTGTCAATGTCATTTCCAAGTGAAGCGGACCTGCTGCACCTGCAGTGATGAACGGCAAGCTGATTTGAGTTGATGTTACACCAGAAAGGTCTTTCTTCGCTTTTTCAGCCGCATCTTTCAAACGTTGAAGGGCCATCTTGTCAGCTGACAAGTCGATACCGTTTTCTTTCTTGAACTCTGCTACCATGTGGTCGATAATCTTTTGGTCAAAGTCGTCACCGCCGAGCTTGTTATCACCTGCTGTTGCAAGTACATCAAAGACACCGTCACCTAGTTCAAGGATAGATACGTCGAAAGTACCACCACCAAGGTCGAATACCAAGATTTTTTCATCTTTGTCAGTCTTGTCCAAACCGTAAGCAAGGGCTGCTGCAGTTGGTTCGTTGACGATACGTTCTACTTCAAGACCAGCGATTTTACCAGCGTCTTTGGTTGCTTGACGTTGTGCATCGTTGAAGTAAGCAGGAACCGTGATAACGGCTTTAGTTACTTTTTCACCAAGGTACTCTTCAGCGTAGCCTTTCAAGTATTGAAGGATCATAGCTGAGATTTCTTGTGGTGTGTATTCTTTACCGTTTGCTGAAACTTTTTCAGAAGTTCCCATTTTTGATTTGATAGAGATAATGGTATCTGGGTTGGTTACTGCTTGGCGTTTTGCCGCGTCGCCAACGATGATTTCACCATTTTTGAAAGATACAACAGACGGAGTTGTGCGGTTTCCTTCTGGGTTTGCGATAATTTTTGATTCAGTTCCTTCAAGAACTGCAACTGCTGAGTTTGTTGTACCTAAGTCAATACCGATAATTTTAGACATGTGTGTTACCTCTTTTTTTAGTTTTCTTTTATTCATTCATAGTTTACCGTCATTGCAGACGAGGTTTTTTCATAGTTTTCGAGTAACTCTTGTCGCTTTAGCGACCTTAGAGTTACCGACACAAAGTTTGCCCAAGAGCTAGGAGCCTCGCGACGAAGCGATTGGTTGCAAACTACTGTGCATGACATTTCGGTCAAGTTTCTTTTTTGGGGGAGAATAGCAGAGCGGTCTTAGTGTTTCAGTTTACTTTTAGTACTAGGCAACGAGCCGAAGACAGTACTGGAGTACGGCAAGGCAAGTTAACGAAGTAATAAAAGATAAACTGGAAGACTAAGCTATTCAGATACCACTACCATAGCAGGTCTCAACAGACGTTCATGTAGTTTGTAGCCTTTTTGGAAGACTTGTGCAATGTGTTCTGCTGGGCAGTCGTCTGTGGCTGGGACTGTTTGAATGGCCATGTGAAGATTTGGGTCAAAGACATCTGTTGCGACTTCCTCCACTCCTTCTTCTTTAAGGGCTTGAATCAAGCTTTCCTGTACCATTTCCAAGCCTTTTTTGACATCTTCTGTCAAGCCTTCGACTTGAAGGGCACGTTCTAAGTTGTCCAAACTTGGCAAGATTTTCTTGGCCAAGTCTTGCGAACGGTAACGCTGAATAGTTTGGCGTTCCTCGTTGGCACGGCGTTGGATATTTTGCATTTCAGCGTGGGCACGGAGGTACTTGTTTTCAAATTCCTCTGCACGCTCATTTGCCAAGTCCAATTCTGATTTTTCAGGTGTCTCCACAACTTCTTCTGTTGCTTCAACCTCTTCTACGATTTCTTCGTTTTTGATTTCTTCTGACAAAGCATTCTCCTTCTAATTGACTTCGTAATGATTACTACTTAAATATCTGTAATAATCGGTTAATTTCATAAATAGGACGCGGCTAATGATGTTGATCAAACTCATCTGCCTGCGGTAGTTCATGTCAACAGGACCAAGCAAACTCATCTGGGCCATGCCCCGATAGGGGATTGGAAAGCGATAATGAATGACCGTCACATCTGCAAGAGCAGGTTCTCTATGTTCCGCCACGGAAATACTGGTCTGCTGGTCTGGCGCCAAGCCCTGCCGCAACTCTGGTGCCAATAGCTGAGGACTATCCAAGAGTTGGTAGGTAGCGAGATTGCCATAGGTCAGCGAAGCGACTTTTCCACTGATAAAGACCGATTCTTGGAAGAGATTGGAAAAAATATAGTCCATGAGATCCAAGACATTGTCCGTCGTGGTAAAGTAACGCTGCACCACCTGGGGAATCTCCGTCCGCAGCTTGTAGTGGATTGCCAAAACCGTCTGTCCAACGAAGCGTTCATCCACCAAGCGTTTGAGCACCTCCAAGTCCCTGGTCAAAAAGTTCTTGGGAATGGCAAACTGGACGGTAACAGGTTTGGACTGGTCCAGGGTTAAAACTGCCAAGGCATCGTGGCTACTGAGCTGCACGATGTCAAAGGAAGTCAACTGCTGACTGGTCGGCTCCACATCTAAAATGACCGAAGTGTAGCCTGTCAAGTCAGCTAGGACTGTACTGGCTCGCTCCAAGATGTCTTCCAGCTTGAAGGCTTCAAAATCGAAGGCCTTGACTACCTGATAAACATCTTCTTCATTGATGTGTTCCAAGTTAAGCGAGTGGTTGACAAAGTATTGAAAACCAGCCCGACTGGGCATCCGTCCGCTTGATGTGTGGGCCTTTTCCAGCAAGCCCAACTGCTCCAGCTTAGCCATATCATTACGAATGGTCGCTGAACTAGAAGCAATCATCTCCTGCAAGGCCTTAGAACCAACTGGCTCATGATGGCGCGTAAACAATTCAACAATCAGATTCAAAATATCATTTTGACGTTGGGTAATCATCTCCGCTCCTTTCATGAACACTGTTTTAGTTACGCTCAATGAAAATCGACAGTAGCCTAGGAAGCGAGGCCGAATGTAGAACTGTGCTACTTTCCTAACTCTAGGTAGCAGGCTGAAATCCTCCACTGGAGAATTTCACTCACACAGGCAAGCTGACAACGGTTAGTGTTGATTTTCGAAGAGCGTTAGCACTCTATGATGTCGAGTGCTAACCTATATACTCCCATTATACGCCGAAAAAATGGATTGTCAAGAGAAAAAACCAAAAAATTAGCACTCTTTTGCTTAGAGTGCTAAAAATCAGTCTGAGGACCTAGTTACTCTTTTACCATACGATAAAAACGGATGCCTAGTAATAATAAAAGCGGAATATAAATGATAGAAATACCTAAGATAAAACCTGGACGCGAACGCAAACTTGTTCCCAGTAGAATGCCGTACAGTCCCAAAGATGGCAAATAGCGTCTTTGGAAGATTGTTTTCACAAACTCCACTTTATTTTCTCTATCACCATATAATTCAAGCTCTCCCATCTTCGCAGGTTTCCTAAAAATATTGAAATTTTGGCAGGATACGACAAACTCCCATCCATATTCCTCGTACATATGCAGATAGTTTTCTCTATCTTTATTTTTTGCTTTCTTGAAATCAACCTGATACACAACCCCTTCTGGCAGGCATTTTTCAAAATGATAAAACAAGAGCCAGCTAATCTTAACTAGTTTCCACCCTTGCTGATGCATCTCACTGAGATAGTCTGCTTGCTGACTGAAATCTGTGATAAAAAATACGGTTCTGTTGCAAAGTTTTAAATAAAGAATAAAATCCCTTACGGTATCTATGATTTAAGCTGGGATTCCCAATAATACCTTGATTTCAGTACAGACCGAAAACCCGAAGAGAGTGCCTTCTTTTCGGGTTTTCTTATATAATCCTCGGATGGCTTCCATACCTTTAATCGTGGTAGAGGCAGTGCGTAAACTTCGATAGAATTTATTGCGTCTCTTTACTGGACGATGGTCTTGTTCAATCAAATTATTCAGGTATTTAATGGTACGATGTTCTGTCCCTTGATAAAAGCCGTATTCTTTTAGTTTCTTAAAGGCACTTGTAATAGAGGGGGCTTTATCTGTGACTACAACCTTCGGTTCATCAAACTGCTTCACTAACCGCTTAAGAAAAGCATAGGCTGCTTGTGTGTCCCGTTTTTTACGTAACCAAATATCCAAGGTTAAACCATCTGCATCGATGGCTCGATACAAATAATGCCATTTTCCTTTAATTTTGATGTACGTTTCATCCATTTTCCATGAATAAAAGGATTTTTTATTTTTCTTTTTCCAAATTTGATAGAGTAGTTTGCCATATTCTTGCACCCAACGATAAATCGTCGTATGAGAAACGTTAATGCCACGATCATATAAGATTTCTTGAACTTCACGATAGCTAAGGTTAT
>NZ_JBRKNW010000031.1:0-9809 GCF_053010325.1 Streptococcus sp. P25B114
GTATTTAGGACGTTAAATGAGGTAATCGATAAACTTGAAGAGGTTATTCAAACCTTAACTGCTTATCAACTAAAATCAATTGTACATAGAGACTGGACTTCCGCTATTTTTGATTTTAACTGAGTATTATTTATCCAAAGAACGATTGATTCGTTCAATTTGTTGGCGCATCTGATGGATATTAAACCAATAAATCAAGGCATAAATCAAGATAAAGAGCATCCAGAAAAAGAGCAGTCCTGCAAGATTGACTGGAAACCATCCCGCTAAAATCGATAGCGGTGTAAAACCGATTGCCGTTACCAGAAAATGCATCACCATCATCCGAACCAAGCTCCAATCTTGCTCAAAAATCTTGTCCGCAGCTTGGAAGAGGACACCGATTGTCCCCCAAATAACAACCGAAATCAGCATAATCAGCGGCTGCGAAAACCGCTCCAGATAAATGGCTCCCATGGTCGAATGAGGATTAATTGGCAAATAGTAACCTTCGCCAAAGAAGCTTGCCATAACAATTGAAATTAAACTACCAATGGTAACACCCAAAGATGCCGATAAGAGATATTTTTTCATAATCCTAACCTTTCTTTAATAACTTTCAAATAACGGCGAGAGGAATATGTTCCCGCCCCATTTTTCATGACTAACTTGACCAAGCCATTAGGTGTCTGTTTTAAGTGACCCAATTGCTTCAAGTTGATGATTTCTGACTGAGAGACCTGTAGAAAATCCAATGACAATACTTCCTTGACCTGATAAAGCCGCAAATCTGACTGGTAAACTGCATCCCTCGTCTCAATCTGCAATATTTTATTTTCCAAATAGAGTCGGTAAATCTCCGACAACTCCAACAAGTGAACCTCCTCACCTTTTTTGACCGTCAGACGCTCCGCCTGCCTACCAAAGGTCTCAATCATTTCCACCAAGCTACTAATCTGTGCTGTTAATTTTCTCGCTTCAACCGTAACCAAATCTTCTAGGATTTCGGGCGAGATAGCAACCTTCACTTTCATAAACTCTCCTTTCTTTATTTAAAGCCAGCTAACTTCTATGACTATTAAACCGGATCTATAGACCGATTTCAATAGCCTGTCGCCATTCGGTCAAATTCAACGTCTAAACGGCAAAAAAGCCAGAACCACTGTTCTGACTAACATCATTTTAACGTCTAGTCTCCTTGCGCATAATGCGATTGAGAAAGAGTGCAATCACTACCCACAGCCCCGCCGAGAGGATAATGACCCAAAACCAAGACTGGCTGATTTTCATGAAAATACTAGGAAGTTCCACGTTCATACCGAAAAATCCTGTGACAATGGCTGGGATGGCCAAAAGGATAGATAATTTGGTCATGGTTTTCATGGTATCGTTCAAATTGTTGTTAAGGACATTATTGTAGGTGCCTTCCAACTTCTCGATGACTTGGGCTGATAGATTGGTCATTTCCATCAGCTGACGGGCCTCGATGTGGGCATCTTCCAATTGTTCCAGTTCATCTTCCGACAAGCTTTTGTAAAAGGTCTGCCCCTGCAATTGTTCCAATAACAAAGCATTTTGCTTGCTGGCAGAGGCCAGATAAACTAGACCAGTTCCCAAATCTGACAATTCCAAAAGAGATTTTTTAGTCGTCTCATCGCGCAAGACCCTGTTTAATTCCGAACTTTTGCGGTTCAATTTCTCCAGAACTGGGAAATAGGCTTTTGAAATCAGAAACAGGGCAGTGAAAACAAATTCTAGCATGGTCGCATCCTGTCGCCTATGCAATATTCGTTCAAAACTGGCCTGCAAATAATTGGTATCCTCACCAAAAATCGTCAGTAACTGATTGCCAGATACAAAGAAAGACACCGGAGCTGTCTGGTAGGTCAAATCTGACTTAGAATTTGAACGCAGGGCATTGTAAATCACCAACAGTTCCTGACTATGTTTGTCATACTCCAAACGCGCAAATTCGTTTTTATCCAATACGTAGGACAGGATTTCCGAATCCAAATGGAGATTTTCCTTCAAAAAATCAATATCTGTTGTCTCGCCCGCATCTGCCACCAACCATGTAAAATGAGTTGTCGTGATTTTTTTCATTCCTTACCTCAATTATTTCTTCCTGCCGATACTCATCTCACAGCTTCTTCTTCAACTCTGCAACCACCATCATGACCTCCATAGGGGTCATATTGTGGATGTCCAGAGCCTGCAATTCATCCAACACAGGATGGCTGCTAATTTCTGCAAACAAATCCAACTGCCCCAAGGCTGGTTCACTCACTAGATTTGGCTGACTGGACGGCGCATGATTTTCCAATTGCTGCAAAATACTATCCGCCCGTTTGAGCAAGTCCTCTGGCATACCTGCGATTTTGGCCACATGGATACCGTAAGACTTGTCGGCAGGACCTGGCGCAATCTTGTGAAGGAAGGTCACCTGACCATTTTGCTCCAAGGTCGACACATGGACATTCTCCAAGTGCTCCAAGGTCTTTCCTAGTTCGGTCAATTCATGGTAATGGGTCGCAAACAAGGTCTTAGCACCAATCTTGTCGTGGATATACTCAATAATGGACTGGGCCAGAGCCATACCGTCGTAAGTCGCTGTCCCACGCCCCAACTCGTCAAAGAGAATGAGCGAGCGGTCTGTCGCCAAACGCACGGCCTTGTTGGCCTCCATCATTTCTACCATGAAGGTCGACTGCCCACTGACCAAATCATCCGCCGCACCAATCCGAGTGAAAATCGCATCAAAAATTGGCAATTCCGCCTGATCAGCCGGCACATAGGATCCCATCTGCGCCATGATAACAATCATAGCCAGCTGGCGCATATAGGTCGATTTACCGGACATATTGGGGCCTGTAATTAGTTGCATATGGGTTTCTCCATCCATATGGATCGAGTTGGGAATATAGGTCTGCTTACCCATAACCTTTTCTACTACGGCATGGCGACCTTGGTCAATGGTCAATTCGCGATGCTCCGTAAAGGTCGGACAAACCAAGCGCTCTTGCTCCGCCACAACCGCAAAAGACTGCAGGACATCAATAGTCGCAATGGTACGAGCCAATTTCTGCAGGCGACCGATGTATTTCTCCACTTCTTGACGGATGCGCATAAAAATCTCGTACTCCAGATTGGCTGATTTGTCACGCGCCTCCAGCATCTGACCTTCGATTTTGGATAATTCTTCCGTCCCATAGCGCTCCGAATTTTTCAGCGTCGCCTTACGGAAAAAATGTGTTGGCACATTACTTAAGTTGGAATTAGTCACGTGAAAATAGTAACCATCTTTTTTATTGTAATCAATCTTGAGATTATTTATACCAGATGCCGTCCGCTCCTTGGCCTCAATTTCCGCAATCCAGCCCGCACCCTCACGCATGACCAGACGATACTGATCCAGCCTTTCATCAAAGCCCGTCTTAATGATATTGCCATCGGTAATCGGTCCATTGGCCTCTGGGTCAATAGCAGAGCTAATCAGCGCATGAAGTTCTGGGATAGAATCCAGCCCCTGAACCAAGCTAGCCAGAGCAGGCTCTCCCATCTGCGACAGGATATTTTTGATAGCCGGCACATTTCCCAAGGTCTGAGAAAGTTGCAAGAGATCCTTGGGCAAGGTTTTCCCGAAGGATACTCGGCTGGCCAAGCGCTCAATATCATAGACCCCTTTCAGCGCCTCAATCAAGTCGCTACGCTCAAAGAAATAATCCAAAAAGACCTGCACAACTGCCTGCCGCGCCTCAATTCGCCCCTGATCAATCAAAGGACGGTCAATCCAAGTCCGCAAGAGCCGCATCCCCATAGCCGTCTTGGTCTCATCCATGAGCCAGTAAAGACTGCCATGCTTTTTGCCAGTTCGCCCATTTTCCAGCAAATCCAGACTGGACTTGGTCGCATAATCCATCTGCAAATAATCCTTGATTTCATAGTGGACTACCTTTTGCAAATGCGCCAAATCTCGCATCTGGGTCCTATGCAAATAAGACAGCAATTTCCCTGCTGCAGCCTTCTCCAAGTCCGTCAAGGATTGGTCAATCAGATGAACGTCATCTGCAACCTCATCCTCAAAAGACAGGAGCAGATTCATCTGATTGGCAAACACCTGCTCTTCCTCTTCAGAAAGGGTAAAGCCGATGACCACTTCACGCGCCCGCAGATTACGGATTTCTCCGCAGAGACTAGCAAAATCATCCAAACTAGTCACGAAAAATTGTCCGGTTGCCACGTCCATATAAGACAGGGCAAAATGAGCCCCGCTACGCTCAATGGCAACCAAGAAATTGCTGTCGGCTCCCATTTTCGAGGAATCCGTCACCGTCCCCGGAGTGATGACCTGAACTACTTCACGCTTGACCACACCGACAGCCTGCTTAGGATCCTCCATCTGCTCAGCAATGGCGACCTTATGCCCCAGCTCCACCAGCATATCAATATATTGCTGGGCTGCATGATAAGGCACACCGGCCATGGGAATAGGATTGTCCGCATTCTTATTGCGACTAGTCAGAGACAGCTCCAAAATCTGAGCCGCCTCGACCGCATCTTCATAAAATAACTCGTAAAAGTCTCCCATACGGAAAAGCAAAAAAGCATCTGGATATTGCGCCTTAATATCCAGATACTGCTGCATTCCTGGAGAAATTTTTTCTGTTGCCATAGTCTCTCACATTCTATACTAAATAAGAGTTAATCTCTGCCTCTACCTGCTGGGCCGCTGACTCGTCTCGGCAAATGACTAAGAGGGTATCAGCTCCTGCAATGGTTCCCAAGATTGGCGCAGGCTTTTCCGCGTCAATAATATTGGCCATCAAGGCCGCTTCACCCAAGTCTGAGTGGAGTACCAAGATAAAACTAGCGCGCTCGACCTTGTAGGCATACTGGGCCAGCAATTGGACAAAGTGGACCTGGTCATCCTCGACAGTCATGGAATAATAGGATCGTCCACCCTCATACACTTTCACAACTCCCAGCTCTCGCAAATCCCTAGAAAGAGTGGTCTGCGTTACCACAACCCCCTGCTCTTCCAGGCCTCTTTGAATATCTGTTTGACGACCGATTTTTTCTTGACGAATCATAGACTTGATCAAGTCATGGCGTTCTAGCTTGTTCATCATCTTACCTCTGAATGTATATTTATAAATATTATATCATTTTTCACAACTATTGACTTAGAATTATGTTAAAATAGAATCAATAACTCCTGGAGGGATTTTTATGAATCATAAACAAATGATTGCTGAAAAATTGGCTGCTGTGCTTCCTAACTTGGAAGTTGAAGCCATTTATGCACTGCTTGAAAAACCAAAGTCATCCGAAATGGGCGACATCGCCTTTCCAGCTTTCTCACTAGCAAAGGTTGAGCGCAAGGCACCACAAGCCATCGCAGCTGACATTGTTGAAAAGCTGGATACTGCAGGTTTTGAAAAAGTCGTGGCAACTGGTCCTTATGTCAACTTCTTCTTGGACAAGGCCGCAATTTCGCACGATGTCCTGACCCAGGTCATCACCGAAAAGGCAGACTACGGTCAACTAGCTATCGGTCAAGACCGCAATGTCACTATCGATATGTCTAGCCCTAATATCGCAAAACCCTTCTCTGTTGGACACCTCCGTTCGACCGTTATCGGGGACGCTCTGGCAAATATCCATGCAAAACTGGGCTACAAGCCAATTCGTATCAACCACCTGGGCGACTGGGGCAAACAGTTCGGTATGCTGATTGTTGCTTACAAACTATGGGGCGACAAGGCAGCGGTTGAAGCTGACCCAATCTCTGAATTGCTCAAACTCTATGTCCGTATCAATGCTGAGGCCGAAGAAAAACCTGAACTGGACGAAGAAGCTCGCCAATGGTTCAAAAAATTGGAAGACGGCGACCCTGAAGCAAAAGAATTGTGGCAATGGTTCCGCGACGAAAGTTTGGTGGAATTTAACCGCATCTACGACAAGCTAGGCGTTACCTTCGACAGTTTCAACGGTGAAGCCTTCTACAATGACAAGATGGATGAAGGAATTCAAATCTTAGAAGAAAAAGGCCTGCTCCATGAGTCTAAAGGTGCCCGCATTGTAGATTTGGAAAGCTACAACCTGCCACCAGCCCTCATTATGAAAACAGACGGTGCCACACTTTATATCACCCGCGACATCGCTACAGCTATGTACCGCAAGCGCACTTATGACTTCGTGAAAAACATCTACGTCGTTGGTCAGGAGCAAATTAACCACTTCAAGCAACTGAAAGCTGTTCTCAAGGAAATGGGTTTCAACTGGAGCGACGATATGAAACATATCACCTTCGGCTTGGTGACAAAAGACAAGAAAAAATTGTCTACTCGTAAGGGAAATATTATCCTGCTCGAGCCGACGCTTGATGAGGCTATCTCACGCGCCCTTTCTCAAATCGAAGCTAAAAATCCAGACCTGGAAAACAAGGAAGAAGTCGCGCATGCAGTCGGGGTCGGGGCTGTTAAGTTCTACGACCTCAAAACCGACCGCGACAACGGCTATGACTTTGACCTAGAGGCTATGGTATCCTTCGAAGGTGAGACTGGTCCTTATGTTCAATACGCATACGCCCGCATCCAGTCTATCCTGCGCAAGGCTGACTTTACACCAAGCGCTGACAATGACTACAAGCTGGCTGACGCAGAAAGCTGGGATATCATCAAGCACATCCAAAACTTCTCAAATGTTGTTGAACGTGCCGGTGACAAATTTGACCCATCTTTGATTGCCAAATACGCCATCAATCTGGCTCAAGCCTTCAACAAATACTACGCCCACACACGTATCCTGGACGAAAGCCCAGAACGTGACAGCCGTCTGGCCCTTGCCTACGCAACTGGTGTCGTTCTCAAAGAGGCTCTCCGCCTTCTCGGTGTCCAAGCCCCTGAAAAAATGTAATCCATCCCAATCCTTGACCATTTTGGTTAAGGATTTTTTATTTTTCCCAATTTTTTTGGAAAAATTCCAGCCGACTTGCGAACAGAGTAAGTGAGGAGGCGAGGAGCAGTCAATCAACTCCGAATGCTCAATGAAGGTCATATCCAGATTAATACTCTTCGAAAATCATCTTATCCGTTGTCAACTTGCCTTGGTGAACTCCAGTTCTACCTTCGGCGTCGTTTCCTAGGCTACTTTTGATTTTCATTGAGTATAAGCAACGAATCTGAATGTGAGGTTCATTCAATATAAATCTAAATTTCATAAAGAACTAAGAAACTGTAGTCACAAGCAAGCTACCTTAATTAGCTCAAATGCCGAGCTGTGAATACAGGTTCTAACCCCCAATCCTGAACAATATGATTGACTGCCTCCGAAACTTCCACATAAAAATTTTTCAAAGGAGTCTGAATGACAAAACAATCACTTACACACCATGCATCACGCTTTTCTATCCGAAAATATTCTTTCGGTGCTGCCTCAGTCCTGCTGGCAACTGTCAGTCTGCTAAATGCCCAACTGGTTGCGGCTAGTACGACAGCTTCTACCACCAATCCTTCTACGGCACAAGCAGGTAGCCCAGTTCAAACGAGTCAGGCAAGTCAAACAAGTACTGAAACAAGTACATCTTCTACCAATACAAACCAAGCCAGCCAGCAAACGACTGCTACAAAGACCAGTGATGCAGGAATAATTTCCAAGCCACAAGAAGTGATTACCCCACAAACAAATACAAGTACGATACAAGCAGTAGCTCCTGCAACTACCAGCAGTAGCTCTGCCATTTCCAAAAACCAAGCCAGAACCATAACAATCCCGCAAACAGCTGGGACAAGCAATACCACGACAAATACTGGGACCGCGCGCACTGCGGTCACTCCAAGTAACCAAATGCGAACAGCTAGCACAACAACCACTTCTGCAGCCCTTGGGGACAACTATCCCTATAAAATTGGCTGGCAGGTCGACCCTTGGGGAATGTACACGCGCCAGTGCACATCCTTCGTCGCCTTCCGCCTCAGTACTACAAACGGCTTTACCCTACCGCGTGCTTACGGTAATGCCGATGTTTGGGGTTACCGCGCCCAACGTGAAGGCTACCGCGTAGACATGAACCCTGCCATCGGCTCTGTTGCTTGGTGGAATAGCATGCACGTGGCCTGGGTATCCGCTATCAATGGTGATATGGTAGAGATTGAAGAATATAATTTTAACTATAATGAAAGTTACAATAAACGCTGGATTCATAAAAATTCAGTCAGCGGCTATATTCATTTCAAGGACTTGACCGGCTATTCTGGAGCGACTACCACTACACCGGTCTCGACGACACCAACCAAGCCTGCAAGTTCAACAACCAACCTAGCTCCAAGCGGAACCTACACTTTCACCGCCCAAACCGCCATCAAGGCTGAGGCAAAAATAGCTAGTCCAACCTTGGCAAACTATCAAGCAGGGCAAAGCGTTAACTACGACCGTGTCTTGGAAGCAGACGGCTACCAGTGGATTAGCTACCTCAGCTTTGCTGGAAATCGTCGCTATATACCGATTAAAAAATTGACAACAACCGCTACTACTACGACCACACCTACTCCAAAACCTGCACCAACCAGCCCAAGCACACCGGCCCTACCTTCGTCGGGCACCTATACCTTCAAGAACCGATTGGCCATTCGAAATCAAGCTAGTTTATCAGCTTCGATTCTAGCCTACTATGACGTCGGTCAAAGCGTCAACTATGACCGAATCGTTCAGGCAGAAGGCAAGCTATGGTTGAGCTACTTATCCTATTCTGGTGCTCGTCGCTACATTGCCCTACCTTAAGCAACAAAAAAATGCACACGCTACATCGGCTGTGCATTTTCTAATTATTAGATGTCGGTTGCATTGGTTGCTGCATTTGGCTTTTCCTTGGGCTTACGCAAATGGAAAAATACAGTCACACCAAAATAGATAGCAAACAAGACAATATTGACAATATAGCCTCCCATCAAGGTTGCAGATGTTCCTTGGCGGGTCAATTCATCCGTGAAGATAGAGACTAAGCCCTTACCACCAATAAAGGCGTAGGTGTTAAATAACAAGGCTCCAAAGACATAACCGAGATAGGTAAAGGAGGCCTGCTCGTTCTTTTTCATGAAGAGGAAGACGATTGTTGCTACTACGGTCAACAGCAAAAGCGCTGCCAGAACCTTATTGATAAGATTTGTTTGGAAACCGATAGCCTCCTTGGTATAGATGAGGAAGTTTTCGTCTATACTTGGAGCACTTTGCACCAGTTGAAGCATGGCTTCCTCATTATAATGTGAGAAAAATGCATTGTAGACCCGCAAGAGACTGGCAATAGCTGATAGAGCTACAAAAATATAGAGATGAATTGGTCTTTTCATAAGAATACTCCTTTTTACATTATATTACACGCTTATATTTGTTTTGTCAATATAATTTTGATATAATAATCACAAAGGAGGGCTTTGAGATGAAAAAACGAAAGTTCTATAATGAAGTTAGCCACCCCAACCTAGCCAAAAAACAGCTGTTTCAACTGGTTCAGCTGTCTGTTCTGGTTTCGTTTGTTAACAGGCTTGGACCTGTTAGGCTGGTTTACCAAGGCGAATGAGAGCCTTGGCTGAGCCAACAAAACAGGTTCAAGGGTACCTGTTGACAAATGAAAGTTCCTTGTAGGTAAAAGAAAACACCTCCGTGTTATACTTGTAGTTCACCACAAACACAAGGTAGGAAGACACGGAGATGCATACACATTATACACCAAAAGGAAAACATTTGACAATCGAAAACCGCAGACAAATTGAACGGTGGAAAGGCGAAGGGAAATCCAATCGGGAAATCGCTCGCTTATTGGGAAAGGCTCC
>NZ_JBRKNW010000032.1:0-9030 GCF_053010325.1 Streptococcus sp. P25B114
CCATCCATGTCCCGCAAAGGGAATAGCCCAGATAATGGGATGATGGAGTCTTTCTTTGGCGTCTTGAAAACAGAAATGTTTTACGGATTTGAAAAGAGTTTCAAGTCTCTGGATCAACTGGAGAAAGTTATCACTGATTATATTTTTTACTATAACAACAAACGAATCAAAGCAAAATTAAAAGGACTTAGTCCTGTCCAATACAGAACTAAATCCTTTCAATAATTATTTGTCCAACTTTTTTGGGTCAGTACACAAGTAATATAGCTTCTGTCTTAACTTTGAGCGCCTGAATGTTTCGGCAACGTAAAGCCTCCATTCCAAACTGCTCTAAGCTAGAAAATACGGTCTCCACTGGTTTCCTCAATCGACTTATTTTGTAATTTTCTAGCCATGAATAATCCATCATGTTTTTTCTGAGTTGAGAAATTAACTGGATATCACAGTCTGCTAACGCTGCCTTTGTCTGTCTATCCACATATCCTTTATCTCCATAAACGATTGGAAATGGGCTATTTTCAAGTAGCTCCAAAGCAACATCGCCATCATAAATAGATGCGGGTGTGACAACATAATCAATAGGAAACCCACTATTGCTGACAAGAACTGAAAATTTCAAGCCATAATAATGGATTTTCTTAGTTGCATTATGGCCAATGTCTGCCACCTCTGACAACAATGTAGCTCTCATGTTGTGAATGGGGTGACATAGGGCACAAGGAAAGCTGTCAATCAAGCCGAACGAGCAGGTTTGACAAAGATCTAAGACCATAAAATAGCGCATACGTTGAATACTTTGAGCAAGATTTTGACAGATACGGAAAAATCGAGAGTATTCTGGGAACTTGTCAGGGAAGAGATTATGACGAATCGCACGGTAAATAGCACTTGCCGTCCGGCAGCCCTCTTGAATTGCCCAAAGATAATTAGCGATAATAACGACATCAGACTGTTTTTGTAGGTGGATGTTTCGCCGATTTCGAACCTCCTGGGGAACAAATCGCTCATATAAAGCGAGAACTTGGGTAAAGATTTTTGAAAAAATAACATGTGTTTAATTGGGATTTGCGAGATAATAATGTTGGCTTTGCATATCATTCCCTCATTTCGTGGTTGTTTTGAGTTTATGATACGCAAAGTTTTTTTATTTGGCTAGAATTAACTAGCACAACGGGTATTTAGTAGGACTTTGTACTGAGAGAGTACAAGGTCTTTTTATACCTTTGTTCCAAGGTTGCTTTCCCGCTATATGTGGAATCTATGGTATAATATAGAATAGGTTTTCTTTGGTCAGGAGGCCGGAAAGGAGCACATCATGCGAGAGTTACACGCAACATTACTGGCAGATTACGAGATTGATTTTTCAGATTTGAGCCTATTGGAAACAGCATTTACCCACACATCTTATGCCAACGAGCATCGCCTTCTAAAAATTTCACATAATGAGCGCTTGGAATTTTTAGGAGACGCTGTTCTTCAGTTAATGATTTCAAAATATTTGTACAAGAAATATCCAGATCGTCCGGAGGGCGAGATGTCCAAGATGCGTTCGACCTTTGTTCGGGAAGAGTCTTTGGCAGGATTTTCACGAGCCTGTGGCTTTGATAAATTCCTACGATTGGGCAAGGGGGAAGAAAAGTCTGGTGGACGCAATCGCGACACCATTCTTGGGGATGCTTTCGAGGCTTTCTTAGGAGCTCTGCTATTGGATAAGGGCGAAAAGACCGTAGAGGAATTTCTGCACAAGGTGATGATACCGCGCCTAGAAGTGGGGAATTTCGAGCGGGTGACAGACTACAAGACAACCTTGCAAGAACTCTTGCAGGTCAACGGAGAGATTGTGATTTCCTACCAAGTCGTTGCGGAGTCTGGACCTGCTCATGACAAGACCTTTGAAGTCGAAGTATCAGCAGACGGTCGTGTCATCGGTCGTGGTGCTGGTCGATCCAAGAAATTAGCTGAACAAGCCGCCGCAAAAAATGCTGTGGAGGCTAGAGGATAAGTATGTATCTGAAATCAATTGAAATGCAGGGCTTTAAGTCCTTTGCGGACAAGACCAAGGTGGTTTTTGACCGTGGAGTGACGGCCGTTGTCGGTCCCAATGGCTCAGGCAAGTCCAATATTACAGAAAGTCTGCGTTGGGCACTGGGTGAGTCGTCTGCTAAAAGCCTACGTGGTGGCAAGATGCCGGATGTCATCTTTGCAGGGACGGAAAATCGGAAGCCGCTCAATTACGCATCGGTGACGGTGACGCTGGATAATTCTTCTGGCTTTATTGCTGGGAAGGAAAAAGAAATCAAGGTGGAGCGCCAGATTTATCGGTCGGGCGACAGCGAGTATCTGATTGACGGGAAAAAAGTTCGCCTGCGGGATGTGCATGACCTTTTCATGGATACTGGTCTGGGACGGGATTCATTTTCGATTATTTCCCAAGGTCGGGTTGAGGCGATTTTTAATTCCAAGCCGGAAGAACGCAGAGCTATTTTTGAGGAGGCAGCTGGCGTCCTCAAGTACAAGACCAGAAAGAAAGAAACCGAGAGCAAGTTAGCCCAGGCTCAGGGAAATTTGGATCGTTTGGACGATATTATCTATGAGTTGGACAATCAGGTCAAGCCTTTGGAAAAACAAGCGCAGACGGCCAAGAAATTTTTGGAATTGGATGCAGAGCGCAAGGAGCTCTATTTGGATGTCTTGGTGGCCCAGCTCAAAGGGAGCAAGGAAAGATTAACAGCTAAGGAAGCAGAATTGGATCAGGTCAAGGCGGATTTGACCACCTATTACCAACAGCGTGACCAGCTGGAAGAGGAAAATCAGCACCTGAAATCACATCGTCATGCTTTGACCCAGCAAATGGAGCGGGAACAGGCTGTCCTCTTGGACTTGACCAAGTTAATCAGTGACTTGGAACGAAAAATCGAAGTCCATAAGTTGGAGTCCAGCCAGAATGAAACCAGTCGCCAAGAGGCAGAAGTCCGCCTGCAAAGCATGCAGGACAAATTGGCTACGGTAAGAGAAGAAGTGGCGAAAAAGACCGCGGCCATGATAGAGTTGGAAGAAAAATTGTCTGCCTTAAAGGCAGAGATTGCGGTCGTGGACAAGGAAATTTCTTATTTTTCAGAAGATCCAGACCAAGTCTTGGACCATCTGCGGGAGCAATATGTAGCCCTTATGCAGGCGGAGGCGGAGGCGTCCAACCACTTGACTAAATTGCAGCAGGACATTGCCAATCAAATCAGCCTATCAGAAAGCAAGTCGGAGGAATTGACCCGCTTGCAGGCTGAAAAAGAGACAGCAGAGAAAGAGCAGGCAGCCGGTCAGACCAGATTAGCCGAGACCGAACAGCATTTGCGAGACCTCTTGACCGATTACCGTCAGGCAGAAATGCAGGTGAGCCAAGCGGAGCAAGCTTACAAGGAGCAACAGTCGGCTATGTTCGACCTCTTGGATGCGATTAAGTCTAAGCAGGCGCGCCAGTCAAGTTTAGAGGCCATTTTAAAAAATCATTCAAACTTTTATGCAGGTGTCAAGGCGGTCTTGCAGGCAGCACCGACTATCGGTGGCATTATTGGTGCGGTCAGCGAGCAATTGACCTTTGATACACGCTATCAGATGGCACTGGAAATCGCCTTGGGTGGTGCCGGCCAGAACGTCATTGTAGCGGATGAGTCGACTGCCAAGCGGGCAATCGCTTATCTGAAAGACAAGCGTCAGGGTCGGGCGACCTTCCTGCCCTTGACGACCATTAAACCTCGTAGTTTGGCGAATCAGCAGCTGGCAATTTTGCAGGCGACACCCGGTTTTTTGGGCATGGCCAGTGATTTGGTGACCTACCAAGCACATTTGGAAAATATTTTCCAAAATCTACTGGGCACCATTGCCATTTTTGAGACCATTGATCAAGCCAATCAAGCGGCGCGAGAGACAAAGTTTCAGGTGCGGATAGTCACTATGGATGGTTCTGAAATCCGTCCCGGTGGTGCCTTTGCCGGGGGTAGCAACCGCAACAACAATACGACCTTTATCAAGCCGGAATTGGATGCCCTTGTGGGCGAAATAGCAGAGCTGTCTCGTAAGCAGAAGGAGCAGGAAAGCCTTGTTGCCAGCCGAAAAGAAGATTTGGACCAGACAAGATCTACACTTGAAGAAATTAAATCTCAAGGTGAGGAGGCGCGTCTGGCCCAACAATCTGCTCAGATCCATCTGGAACAAGCCGAGCAACACTTGGTGCAGGTAAGAGCGCGCTATGACTTGCAAATCAGCCAAGTCAGTCCAGAAATCCTATCAGAATTGCAGGAGCAGGCGGACAAGGAAATTACACTGGTTGATAGTTTAAACCAGAAGAAAACACAATTAGAAGAGCAAATCCAACAGGTGCGAGACGATCGCGACAGCATCCAAGGAAGTTTGGAGCGCCTGCGCAATCAGAAGGGTCAGTTGACCTTGGAACAGACGGAATGGACCAGTCAACTGCGCTTTGAACAGACGGATCACCGCCGTTTGCAGGACGAACAAGTGGCGATTGAAAAGGAAATCCTGATGTTGCAGGATGTCATTGACCAAAAATTGGTTGCCCTGGAAGATACCAGTCTGGATGTTCTGGAGGAACAATTGCAGGCCGCGACGACCAAGCAGACTGATACCAATCAGATTCTCATCCGCCTCAAGTTTGAATTAGAAGATATTGAGGGGCAATTTGAGGATTTGGAAGGGCGTTTGCAACTGGCGCGTACCAAGAATGACGACCTCATTCGCAAGCAGGCCAAGTTGGAGGCCGATGTGGAGCAGGTCGGTGACAGACTGCGTCATTTATTGACCAATCTGACCGAGCAATTCAAACTGACCTTTGAGGCGGCCCAGTCTCAGGCAAGACTTGTTGAGGATTTGCCACTGGCTGAGCAGGCGCTCAAGGATTTGGAACGAGCTATTCGAGCGCTAGGACCTATCAATTTGGATGCTATTGAGCAGTACGATGAAGTCAACAATCGCTTGATTTTCCTTAATGAGCAACGGGCAGATATTTTGTCGGCGCGTGATTTACTGCTGGAGACCATTCATGAGATGGATGACGAGGTCAAGGAACGCTTTAAGGCTACCTTTGAGGCAATTCGCGGTAGTTTCAAGCTGACTTTCAGACAGATGTTTGGCGGAGGTTCTGCGGATTTGATACTGACTGACAATGATATTTTGACTGCGGGGGTGGAAATTTCTGTCCAGCCTCCGGGGAAGAAAATCCAGTCGCTCAACCTTATGTCTGGTGGCGAAAAGGCCCTCTCGGCTCTCGCTCTGCTATTTTCCATTATCCGTGTCAAGACCATCCCGTTTGTTATTCTGGACGAGGTGGAGGCGGCTTTGGATGAGGCCAATGTCAAGCGTTTCGGGGATTATCTCAATCGTTTTGATAAGGAGAGCCAGTTTATCGTCGTGACCCACCGTAAGGGGACCATGGCGGCGGCAGATGCCATGTATGGTGTGACCATGCAGGAGTCGGGCGTGTCCAAGATTGTGTCCGTCAAACTGAAAGATGTGGAGAAACTATGATAAAGAAAGTATTTGCTAGTGATATGGATGGGACTTTTTTGCGAGAGGACCATAGCTTTGATAAGGAGCGGTTTGGCCGGCTATTGGATGCTTTTGAGGATAGGGATTATCTTTTTGTGGCTGCCAGCGGTCGGTCCTACCCCAGCTTGAAGCAAGTTTTTGCGGGATTTGAACATCGTATCGCCTTTGTGGCGGAAAATGGGGCGGTTGTGTCCTATCAGGATGAGCTGATTTTTATGGACAATCCTATTCCGAGCTCGGTTTATTTGAGGCTGATTGAGGAGCTGGTGGCCAGTGGAATTGTGGAAGCTCACCATGTCACCCTGTCTAGTTTGTCGGGTTCTTATATGCTGGAAGCTGTTGAGGACGATCTTTTGCGTGATTTGTCGGGCTATTATCAAGATATTCGTCTGATAGCTTCTTTTGAACAGGTGACGGAGGAGGTCATCAAGCTCAACATCTATGTTGCGGAGGAAAAACGCCAGCAGGCCCAGGATTGGATCAACCAGCATTTTGGTAATCTTTCAGCGGTAACAACAGGATTTACCTCTATTGACATTATCCTATCAGGTGTGCACAAGGCGGTCGGTCTTGGTCATCTTTGTCAGCATCTTAGATTGACGGCAGAGGATGTAACAGCTTTCGGGGACAATCAAAATGACCTGGAAATGCTGGAATTTGCTGGCCTGGCCATTGCGACGGAGAATGCTCGCCCTGAAGTCAAGGCAGTCGCAGATAAGATTATCGGTCACTGCAATGACGATGTAGTTTTGACCTATTTGGAGGAGGTAGTATATGGCAATTAAGTTAGTTGCACTCGATTTAGACGGAACCTTGTTGACGTCTGACAAGAGGATTTCTGAGGAAAATAAAAAAGCCCTGCGAGCAGCGCGTGACAAGGGTGTGTACGTCGTTCTGACAACAGGGCGCCCCCTGCAAGCCATAGGAACGTTTTTGGAGGAGCTGGATTTGCTGGGCGAAGGTCAGTATTCCATTACCTTCAACGGTGGCTTAGTACAGGAAAATACAGGCCGCATTTTGGATAAAACAGGCTTTAGCATCGACGATGTTCGTGCCATTCGTCAGGTGACCAATCAATTGGACCTGCCTTTGGATGTTCTCTATGGTGGGGATGTCTATTCTCTTCCGGCAGCCAATGAATCTCTCTATCTGACTGCCAATCCCTTGCTCAATAATATTGAAACGACCGATGCGGACTTGCCAACTGATTTGACCTACAACAAGGCGGTTTCAGCAGTGGCGGCGGATTTCTTGGATGAACAGATTCCGAAAATCCCTGCGGAATTGTATGAGCGATTCGAGATTTTCAAATCGCGGGATATTCTCTTAGAATGGAGCCCCAAAGGCGTTCACAAGGCTAATGGGTTAGCAAAATTGATTGGGCATCTGGGCATTGACCAGTCAGAAGTCATGGCCTGTGGTGATGAAGGTAATGACTTGTCTATGATTGCATGGGCAGGTTTGGGTGTTGCCATGGCCAACGCAACTGATGAAATCAAGTCGGCAGCCAAGCTTGTTCTGCCAAAAACCAACGATGAGGATGGGATTGCCTGGGCAATCGAACATTATGTATTAAACGAGGACTAGTATGGGATTATTTGATCGATTATTTGGACAAAAGATCGAAGAGCAGGATCTAGCGACGTCAGAAGAGACGCAGTTGGATAATCTTGTTGAAGAGCAAGACATTGAGCAGGATATTGCTCAGCCGATGACTGTTGCAGAAGAAGTTACAGAAGAAATTTCGGATGGGCAAGAAAACACTGAGGAGAGTCTGGTAGAGCCTGTTCAAGAAGAACAAGGGGCGGGGAGCCTTGTGCCAGATGAGGAAGTTTCGGACATCCAAGTTACAGATGAACCGCAGGCTGAGCCAAGCGCTGAGCCGGTCTTGACACCGGAGCAAGAAGCTCAAAAACAACGGACTTTGGATATGATGGCCCAGTATTATGCTGCCAAGGAGGCTGCTGCGGCCCGTGTCAAAGAAGCACAGGAGCTGGGGCTTGACCCAGCTATTCAAACCAAGGCCAAAGAAGAGCCTGTTGAGGAAGTTGTTCCAGTAGAGCAAGAAAGTGAGCAGGACAAATACCAGCGGACCTTGAAAAAGACCCGCACAGGCTTTGGAGCAAGGCTCAATGAATTCTTTGCTAATTTCCGTTCGGTTGATGAGGAATTTTTCGAAGAGTTGGAAGAAATGCTGATTTTGTCAGACGTAGGGGTGCAGGTTGCTTCTACGCTAACAGAGGAGCTCCGCTATGAAGCCAAGCTACAGAAGGCTAAAAAGACGGAAGAACTCCGCCGAGTTATCATCGAAAAGTTAGTGGATATCTACGAAAAAGATGGTCAGTTCAGCGAGCAGATCAATTTCCAAGATGATTTGACAGTCATGCTCTTTGTCGGTGTCAACGGGGTTGGGAAGACCACCTCTATCGGTAAGTTGGCCTACAAGTACAAGCAGGCTGGCAAGAAGGTCATGTTGGTCGCAGCGGACACCTTCCGTGCGGGTGCGGTAGCCCAGCTGGTCGAGTGGGGTCGCCGTGTCGATGTGCCAGTGGTCACAGGACCTGAAAAGTCAGACCCAGCTAGTGTGGTTTTTGATGGGGTCAAACGTGCCGTGGCAGAAGGCGTGGATATTCTCATGATTGACACAGCAGGTCGCTTGCAGAATAAAGATAACCTTATGGCAGAGCTGGAAAAAATCGGTCGCATCATCAAACGGACCTTACCTGATGCACCGCATGAAACCCTCTTAGCACTAGATGCCTCGACAGGACAAAACGCCCTTAGTCAAGCCAAGGAATTTGCGAAAATTACTCCATTGACAGGTCTTGTTTTGACCAAGCTAGACGGTACTGCAAAAGGTGGCGTCGTTCTTGCTATTCGTCAGGAGTTGGATATTCCTGTTAAACTGATAGGTTTTGGTGAAAAAATCGATGACATTGGAGAATTTAAATCCGAAGAGTTCATGCGTGGACTTTTAGAGGGATTGGTGTAATATTGAAAAAAAGTCGTTAGTTGAAAAACTAGCGACTTTTCTTATCTGTATGCAGTAGGGAGTAAATGGCAATATCTACAATACCACGATTGTTTCGAGCGGCTTGGCGGAGAGTTCCTTCGTAGGTCATGCCGACTTTTTCCATGACGCGACCAGACGGACGGTTCTCACTATCGTGAACAGCTGTAATCCGTAAACAACCCACTTCCTCCAATAAATAGTGATTAATAGCTTCAAGAGCTTCGGCCATATAACTTTGGCCCCACCACCTGCTACCTAACACCCAACCTAATTCAGCAGACTGTACCCGTTCATCTAGACAGACAACGGAAATATCTCCAATAGGTTGCTTATACTTAACAAAAATCAAAAATAGCGATATGATAGTATTATGACAAAAGAATTTACCCAGACACAAGTTGAAGAATTAAAGCAAGCACTTAAAAACAAAAATAATGCTCCGCATCATAGAAAAATAC
>NZ_JBRKNW010000033.1:0-8283 GCF_053010325.1 Streptococcus sp. P25B114
CGCCAGTGATTTTTCATGGATCGATAAGGTAGGGAACGCGTATCGAAAGTCTTCATAATATCAATTCTAGTCGTCATCATAGCACGGCTCAGGTGTTGGATAATGTGAAATCTATCAAGGACAATTTTAGCTTTTGGGAGTGAAACAGTCTGGGAATAGACTGTTTCAGCCTGAGCCTAGAGATAGGAAAGCGAAGGGGCTAGCCAATTTGTAGTAGACGCTAAACATAGCATGGTCACGACCTCGACAGTTTCTCTGACCGCCCTAGGATACTTGTAGAAATAGTTCTTGATGGTGGTTTGGCGGTTGTTGTCAAGAATGGTCACAATCGATCTCGTCTCAAAATCCTGAGCAATAAAGGCGAGTTTTCCCTTGTTCCGACTAAATTCATCCCAGCTCAAGACTTTTGGTAATTTCATAAAATCATGCTCAAATTGAAATTGAGCCAGTTTCCTCTGGACAACTGACACGGAGATATGTAGTCTCCTAGCGATGGCTATATTGGTCATGTTTTCTGTATGGAGTTGTGTGATTTTCTCCCAAATAGGTTGGGAAATCTGACAGTTTTTCTTGACTAGAGGTGTCTCAGATACAGTCACTTTTTGGCAAGATTTGCATTGAAACCGGCGTTTTTTAAGCAGGAGGAAGGTTGGAGACCCCTGACAATCTAAAATAGGGATTTTTGACGACTTTTGAAAATCGTACTTGATACACTTCCCTTGGCAATGAGGATAGCTAGGGCTGTCATAATCCAGCCTTGCCCGAATTTCCAGATGGGTCTGATGTTTTAAAACGAAGAGAATTTTGATGTTTTTGTCTTTGATTCCAATTAGTTTTGTGGTATGATAAAGTTGTTCCATATGAGTCTTTCTAATGTGAGTGTGGTTGCTTTTCATTATAGGTCATATGGGATTTTTTGTATACACTCAAAAAGGCTACATAATCTCTACAGTGGATTTACCCACTACAGAAATTATAGAGCTTTTATTAAGCATTCGAGTATTCGAGTGCTTTTCTTGTACCCAAAATAGCAAGGAGTAGGGTTATGAACAAGCATAGTACAAAGAAATACTAGCAGAAGTTGAGCAAATGCTCTATTCTTTGCCTGTTTTAGAGCATATCGGAGCTATTCGCGAAAGCTGGTACTTTAGGCTTGAAGACAGTAGCTTTCTTGCCAAAACTATAATGAATTGATATAATGAAGAGTATTACCCTTAAAGGATGAATGATGAATTTAGAAGATTTGAAAAAACGACAGGAGAAGATTCGTAACTTCTCTATCATTGCCCATATTGACCATGGGAAATCAACGCTGGCTGACCGTATTTTGGAAAAAACAGAGACAGTTTCTAGCCGTGAAATGCAGGCCCAGCTCCTAGACAGCATGGATTTGGAGCGTGAGCGTGGCATTACCATCAAGCTCAATGCTGTCCAGCTCAATTACAAGGCCAAGGATGGTGAGACCTATACCTTCCACCTGATTGACACACCGGGGCACGTTGACTTTACCTATGAAGTTTCTCGGTCTTTGGCAGCCTGCGAAGGTGCGATTTTGGTGGTCGATGCTGCTCAAGGTATTGAGGCTCAGACCTTGGCCAACGTTTATCTGGCCCTGGACAATGATTTGGAAATCCTGCCCATTATCAACAAGATTGACTTGCCAGCGGCTGACCCAGAACGTGTCCGTCATGAAATCGAAGATGTAATCGGATTGGACGCCTCAGAGGCTGTCTTGACGTCCGCAAAAGCGGGTATTGGCATCGAGGAAATCCTTGAGCAAATCGTTGAAAAAGTGCCTGCACCAACTGGTGATGTCGAGGCGCCCCTTCAAGCCTTGATTTTCGACTCTGTTTACGACCCATACCGCGGTGTTATTTTGCAGGTCCGCATTGTCAATGGTGTGGTCAAGCCCGGCGACACCATTCAAATGATGTCCAATGGCAAGACCTTTGACGTGACAGAAGTGGGAATTTTCACACCCAAAGCCATGGGGCGTGACTACCTGGCAACGGGTGACGTAGGTTATATTGCGGCCTCCATCAAGACGGTTGCGGATACCCGTGTCGGTGATACGGTGACCTTAGCTGACAATCCTGCCTCTGAACCCTTGGCTGGCTACAAACAGATGAACCCAATGGTCTTTGCTGGTATCTATCCGATTGATTCCAACAAGTACAATGACTTGCGTGAGGCCTTGGAAAAACTCCAGCTCAATGATGCGAGTCTGCAATTTGAGCCTGAAACTTCGCAGGCCCTTGGATTTGGTTTCCGCTGTGGTTTCTTGGGACTGCTCCACATGGACGTTATTCAAGAACGGATTGAGCGGGAATTCAACATTGATCTGATCATGACAGCGCCGTCGGTGGTTTACCATGTCAATATGACAGATGGTGAGTCGATCGATGTGGCCAACCCATCTGAGTTTCCAGATCCAACCAAGATTGCCACTATCGAAGAACCTTACGTCAAGGCCCAAATCATGGTACCGCAGGAATATGTCGGTGCGGTGATGGAATTGGCCCAGCGCAAGCGTGGCGACTTCGTGACCATGGATTATATTGATGACAATCGTGTCAATGTCATTTACCAAATCCCTCTGGCTGAAATTGTCTTTGATTTCTTTGACAAGCTTAAGTCCTCAACCCGCGGCTACGCGAGCTTTGACTACGAGATTTCTGAATACCGCTCATCTAAACTGGTGAAAATGGATATTCTCCTCAATGGCGACAAGGTCGATGCTCTCAGCTTTATTGTCCACAAGGAATTTGCCTACGAACGTGGGAAGATTATCGTGGACAAGCTCAAGAAAATCATCCCTCGTCAGCAGTTTGAAGTGCCAATCCAAGCTGCTATCGGTCAAAAAATAGTTGCCCGTAGCGACATCAAGGCCCTTCGTAAGAACGTATTGGCTAAATGTTATGGCGGTGACGTTTCCCGTAAACGCAAACTCTTGGAAAAACAAAAGGCCGGTAAAAAACGGATGAAGGCCATCGGTTCCGTCGAAGTACCGCAGGAAGCCTTCCTCAGCGTCCTCAGCATGGATGAAGATGATAAAAAATAAGTCAGGAAGGGCTGGGCAGATGCCTAGCCCTTTTCCTATAGGTTGAACAATGAAAACAATTTTCGATTACCAAAGTCAAGGCCAAGCAGGACAAATTGACTCCTATGTCCTGCTCAGCAACTCACCCCGCAGAAAAGAGCTTTTGCAATTTTTAGCGCCAGAAATCCAGTCGGTAGAAGTTGATGAACGCAGGATTGAAGAACAGTTTATGGCTGAATTCGCTGCGGATGATTTTCTGACCCGGGCCGCCAAGACCTGTTGTGAAATTTCCAAGGCCAAGTCTGATCTGCCTCTGGAGCCGGGTAAGCTCTACATTTCAGCGGATACCATTGTGGTGGCGGACGACCGAATTTTTAATAAACCGCTTGATTTGGCGGAGGCTGAGGCCATGTTGCGCTCTTATTTCGGCAAGATCCATCAGGTTGTGACCTCGGTCTGCCTGCGCACTGCGGATTCATTGGATGTCTTTTACACTGTGGCAGAGATTGACTTTGTCGACTATTACCCGGCGCTTGAGGAGCCTATCCAGACCTACATCCATGACAAGCAGCCCCTGGACAAGGCTGGTGCCTACGGTATTCAGGAGCTGGACCCACGCTTTGTGGCCGGGATTTCAGGTGACATTCATACCATCATTGGCCTACCCGTCGCTGAGGTTTCCCGTAGGATTTTTTCTACAAAGGCTTTGGAAAATAGCAGAGCACTTTAGACCATTGAGAAAAGGAAGTTTATGAGCTTAGATATTGAGAAGTACCGGCAGCTGGCCCTGCAAAAACAGGGAGAGCACCGCAAATTTTTGGCTAGCTTGAAGAAAAAGCCACCGAAAAATTTAGATATAATTGTCAAGGAATTGCACGACGAAGTCTTCCAAGAAATTGACTGCACCCAATGTGCCAATTGTTGCAAGGATTTAGGACCAGACTTGACGGAGGCGGATATTACCCGCATGGCCAAGCTCTTTCGGATGAAATTGTCGACCTTTGAGTCCACCTATCTACGGGTGGATGAGGATGGCGACAAGGTCTTCCAGTCCATGCCCTGTCCATTTCTGGGCCCTGACAATCTCTGTGACGTCTATGACGCCCGTCCCAAGGCCTGCGCAGCCTTTCCCCATACCGACCGAAAGCGTTTCTATCAGATTAACCATCTGACCTTGAAAAACACGCTCATTTGCCCAGCAGCCTATCTTTTTGTGGAGCGGTTGAAGGAGAGAGTGTAAGAAAGAATTCATCGAAAGGAAATACTATGGAAAAATTTTGTCAGTCTTGTGCTATGCCTTTGAATTTACATGGCCTAGATGTTCGTGGAAGTGAGAAAGATGGGACGAAATCGTCTATCTATTGCTCTTATTGTTATGTCAACGGTCGTTTTGTAGAGCCAGACATCAGTTTTGAAGAAATGTTAGCTAAGGGCAAAACTGCTATTTCAAATGGTCAAGGAAATGCCTTTATCAAATGGTTAATGAAGGCCAGCTATCCTATGATGCTCAAGAAAACCAAACGCTGGAAAGCTTAGTTGAATCCTCTGACAATAGTCAGAGGATTTTTCTGTCGTGTTCATATTCTGATTTTTATTCTAATTAGTGCTATAATAGTATTTGTTGAGCTCAGGTAAGAGGAGGTAGTTATGTCATTATTATTGTCACCGGTTGAGATTGCTGGTTTGTCGCTCAAAAATCGTGTGGTCATGCCACCTATGTGTATGTACGAAGTCAAGGCTGAAGATGGGTGCCAACAGCCTTCCATCATGCCCACTATGGCGCGCGTGCTATCGGCGGAGTTGGCCTGATTATCCAAGAAGCGACGGCTGTAGAACCAGATGGTCGGTTATCTAAGTATGACTTGGGTATTTGGACAGATGAACAGGCACAGGCCCTAGCCAAATTAGTATCTGAATTGAAGGCTTTCGGAAGTAAGGTTGGTATCCAGCTCAGTCATGGTGGCCGTAAGGCCAAGGATGCGGAACTGCCCCTTGCTCCGACTGCTCTTGCCTTTAACCAAGATTACAAGGTACCGCAGGAAATGACCCTTGAAGATATTGAGCGTGTTCAGTCTGCTTTTGTGGCGGCTGCGGCGCGTGCAGCTCAGGCTGGCTACGACATGATTGAAATTCACGGGGCGCATGGCTATTTAGTCAATCAATTTCTGGAACCCTTGACCAATCAGCGGACGGATGCCTACGGTGGTAGTCTGGAAAATCGATTCCGTTTCTTGAAAGAAATTATCGAAGGTGTGAAAGCTGTCTTTACTGGTCCAGTTTGGGTGCGCTTGTCAGTGACCGCCTACGATGAGACTGGCCAGCAAAATACACTCCAAGATTACCAACAAATTGCTAAATGGTTGGAAGAACTGGGCGTGGCTTGCCTGGATATCTCAACTGGCGGTGTCATGGATACGCGACCAAATATTCCAATCTATGGTGGTTATCAGGCTGGTTTTTCTGCCAAAATCAAAGAAGTTGTCAGTATTCCAGTTACAGCTGTTGGCTTGCTTAATAGTCCAGAGTTGGGAGAATATATCTTGCAAAATGGCCAGGCTGATTTGATCCAAGTCGGTCGTGGTCTCATTCGTAATGTCAATTGGTTTGCAGAGGCGGCCGAGGTCCTGCACGACCATGATTTTCAAGTCTACAATGCCTCTTACCAACGTGGTCAGGTCAAGTAGGGGCTTGCTGGGAATGATACAGTTGAGTTCCAGGCTATTTTCAAAAAAATAAACTTCAGACTTGACTTAAAGTAGGTTTAAGTTGATACAATAGTGATGTAGGCAGCTATGTCCACGATTAAAGAAATTGCGGAGTTGCTGGGGATTTCAGCGCCGACCATCCGTTTTTATGATAAAGAGGGAATGGTGGAGATTCCTAGAAATGAGCGGGGTATCCGTCAGTTTGATGAGCGGAGCATTGACCGGCTCAAGGCCATTGTCCACAATCGCCGTGTGGGAATGCCCTTGGATGATATCCAGAAGATTTTGGCGGAGTTCCACAATCATGCCCTGTCGTCGAACTTGCTCAAGAAAACGCAGGCCCAGCTGGAGGATCAGATCGCGGCCTTGCAGGAGACCCATGCCTATCTGGTAAAGAAAATCGAGATCCATCAGCAGTTAGCCCAGCTAGAAGCTTAGGGAATTTCGGCAAATGAGCGGACAGATGCCTACTACGATATACGAAGAAAGGACGCAGAGTCCTAGTGTTTCAAAAAGGAGGAAACATGGAAAACTATACACTTTCAAATGGTGTCAAGATTCCAAAGATTGGTTTTGGTACTTGGCAGATTAAAGAAGGCGATACTGCCTACAAGAGTGTGGCGCACGCCCTCAAGGTTGGCTACACGCATGTCGATACGGCGCAGATTTATGGAAATGAGCGCAGTGTTGGTCGTGCCATCACAGATAGTGACCTGGCGCGTGAGGATATTTTCCTGACGACAAAGGTCTGGAACGACAAGCACGATTATGAGCTTGCTAAGGCGTCGATTGAGGAATCGCTGGAAAAATTGGGCGTTGACTACCTTGACTTGCTCTTGATTCACTGGCCAAATCCAAAGGCGCTCCGTGAGAATGATGCCTGGAAGGCTGGAAATGCTGGTGCCTGGAAGGCCATGGAGGAAGCCTACAAGGCAGGCAAGGTCCGCGCTATCGGTGTATCCAATTTTATGATCCATCACCTGGAAGCCTTGTTTGAAACAGCTGAAATCAAGCCACAGGTCAACCAAGTTCTCTTGGCACCGGGTTGCCCGCAGGAAGAATTAGCAGCCTTCTGCCGTGAGCACGACATTCTTCTGGAAGCCTACAGTCCACTGGGAACAGGCAGCATCTTCAGGAATGAAGTAGTACAAGAAATTGCTGAAAAGACTGGCAAATCTGTTGCCCAAGTGGCATTACGTTGGAGCCTGCAAAAAGGATTCTTGCCTCTACCAAAATCTGTCACACCAGCCAACATTGAAAGCAATTTGAACATCTTTGACTTTGAATTGTCGGCAGATGATGTGGCGACCTTGGATAGAGTTGAAGGCGTTAGCGTCCAATCTGATCCAGACAATGTGAATTTTTAAGAAACTCAACAGCTGACGAAAGTTGGCTGTTTTTTGTGCGAGTACGGTCTGTACACCAATCCAATAAGAATGCGCGTGACCGATCTATTTTTAGAATACATTAGGAACCATTAAAAATTTACTTGAGTGAGGAAATAATTGTGCCAAATATGTTGTAGATTTCCTGTAAGTATCGCGGTAAGTGTGCCTAATCACATCTATCCCAAATTTGATATTAAAGATATGGTATAATAGTTTCATTAACCTTTGATAAAATAATTCGCCTCTGAAAGGAAAAGCATCATGACCTACAAATTTCTACTTTTCGACCTTGACCATACTTTGTTGGATTTTGCGACTGGTGAGGAGATTGCCCTCACTCAGTTTCTGGAATTTATGGAAGTGGAGGACATTCAGGCCTTTAAAGATGTCTATCGTCCGCTCAATCAGGGCATGTGGAAGGACTTGGAAAAGGGTTTGATTACCAAGAAGGAGCTGGTCAATACTCGATTTTCGCGGGCCTTTGCCCATTTCGGACGGCAGGAAGACGGAGCTGAGTTGGCCCTTCGTTACCAAGAATTTATCGGTCGTCAAGGACAGATTTTTGAGGGAGCGGATGATTTGCTTGAGACCTTGACGGAGCGTGGCTACCAGATTTATGGCGCGACCAACGGCATCACCTACATCCAGGAAAATCGTCTCAAACACTCACCCATTGGCAGCTATTTCAAGCAAGTATTTATCTCTGAGCAGATGGGGACCCAGAAGCCGGAGCTTGATTTTTATGAAAAAATAGCAGAGCAGATTACCGGTTTTGACCTGTTCAGAGCGCTCATGATTGGTGACAGCCTGACGGCAGACATCCAAGGCGGTATCAACGCTGGCATGGATACAGTCTGGTACAATCCAGCTGGCCTAGAAAATACAAGCCATCTCAAACCAACCTACACAATCAGCAACTACCAGCAATTAATAGATATCTTATAAGCAGCGAGACCATTGCTTGCTTTTTTCATTTTTTCAAATCTTAAAATTCTTGTAACAATATTGTATAAATAGTTTTAAAAATGAAATAATACTTAACAAAAATCAAAAATAGCGATATGATAGTATTATGACAAAAGAATTTACCCAGACACAAGTTGAAGAATTAAAGCAAGCACTTAAAAACAAAAATAATGCTCCGCATCAT
>NZ_JBRKNW010000034.1:0-6440 GCF_053010325.1 Streptococcus sp. P25B114
TAGAAAATTTTGGATTATAGTCATCAAAGAAATCATTGGCAAGTCCACCCCAGCCCACATACTTGGCAAGGAGTTCTTGTTCACTTAATGAAGCATTGCGGTGCTCTACTTCTAGATTTTTTACCAAACGAATGGCCGCAATGTTTGTCTCAACCTTATCTCTAGCAGTCTTTGGATAAAAGTCCGTCATATCTTCTGGAAAATAAAAGTCCGTTACTGGAATCTCTGGAATTGTTTCGACGACTTCCTCTTCAGGAATTTGATTATCTGATTCTTCAAGTTCAGTATCGTTATGACCTTTTTCTGAACCATCTGGTTCCAATAGTCCAATACTCTGAACTGGCTCCTCTTCCAGAAATGAGAATAGGTTTAATTCTTGGTCCGCTTCTTCTAACTCTGTTTGTTTTTCTGCCTTTAGCTGATGAAGTGCCTGCCTGACTTCTTCCCAGGTCCTCATATAAAGAACTGGATTTTGTTCAATGATATCCGAAAAATCATTGACTAACTCAATCCGAATCAAACCGTTCAATCGAGCATCGCTGACCGACACGACCTCAAAGTCCTGTCCCTTATAGGAAACCAATGACCCCAGAGGATAAGTGTCCAATACTCTCTGGACTAGTGGATTTTCCGCGAATTCTTCATCAACTACTACTTTCGACTCAGCTTTCTCTAGCTTGCTTTTCCAATCTCTGAGGGTTAAATCTGACTGATTGCGTTTATCTTTTTCAAATTGCTCCGCATCTTCTCTGCTGAGTTCTTGGTGTAAAAAGGCGTAGGCAACTTGTCGCAGCTCTTCAATGGAAAGCTGGCTACCAAAGAAAAATTCAACCTTTTCATGACTCAATCCCATTTGGAGTAGTTCTGTCGCAAGGGCTAGTTGAGTTACCGAGGCTTTGGGATAGCCACCTAGTAAAGCAAGGTCCGCATTTTTCAAACGAAAACGACCTGCCGCATCCAATAAAATACCGACTTGGTCTGATTCAAACTGAGATAGCTCAATCCCTAGCTGAGTCAATTTTTCTTGATTTTCTATCCAAATGGCTTGTCCAATTTTTTCTAATTCCTTTTCTTCGACTGTGGTCAGCGTTCGTTTCAGCTCATAGGGAGTGCCATCAGCTTCTAGATAGGTAAGTAACTCCTCGCCCTCAAAGACTGGTGTCATTTCCGTCTCAGTATCAAAATCACCTCGTCTAAAACTTGGGACTTTGGAACGTTCATTTCGAATTTGGTCAAAATATGTTAGAATCTCAAATTTACGTCGTAAAGATAACGCTTCATAAGCTGGCAGATGACTTGTTTTTCCTGTTTGAACATCTAGTTGAGACAAATCTACATCCAAACTAGCAATGATGAGAGAGCCATCTTCTCTAAATGATATTGCTTGATGAACACTAGCTTTGTGCTCATCACCAGTTTCTTCATTTTCTAGAACTGTTTCATCTACTTTTATTTCAAGCTCAGGCTCGTAAGTTAAGAGAAACTGTTCAATATCTCGGCTAATACGATCCGCTAAATTATTAGCCACACGATAAACATTGACCAAATTAGCTCCCCTACTCTTTTGTAATAGAGAATCTGGTGAAATAGTTTGGTAGTGTCCATTTGAGTCTAATAGTTGAAAACGAGTGGCCAGATTGAACAAGGCCACTTCAATCACCAAGTCTTTTTCAGACGGCGATAGTTGGTCAAGTTTTTGGAGACCAGTTTGGCCGAATACTTGTGTATAGGTCAATAGATCATGAGCAGTATCATAAGGACTAGCCTGGACAAAAGCTGAAACATCTGTCTCAAAGTGAAGTACCTGAACAGATCTTTTGAATTCCTGCCTATTGGTCAAAAACTGACGAATAAGACTATCCCACTCCTCATCAAAATGCTCTGCTTGGTAATATAAAAATGCCTCAAGCAGGGCTCTATCACGAGGAATGGTGGCTCTCATCATTTGTAGTAAGACTTCTTGATTCATTTTCCCTCCCATTTTAAAAGGGCTGAGAGTTTTTCTCAGCCCTTTGCGTTAATCCAGGACCAAGGCTCGTTGGTCTCTTTCTTGTGGAATACCTTCCATTACAGTTGCCACATAGTGTTGTAAGAAATGACTTTTCTGGTCTAGTAAATCTTTTTGCAAGGCAAGGTGAACCAAATCTCCAAAATAATCCTGACTGGAAATAGCCAAGTCCTGTTGAATCATGGCCTGTAAGGTTTCAAGACCGATTAAGGAATAGTCTTCACTATCCAAAATTTCATATTGATCCATCGTGTCAGAAAGACTATTCGAAGACATGACATCCATAATAAAACTAGAGCCTTCCCCTGTTCGGTACAGCTTTTCCAGAATGTCAGTCATATCTGCCTGTACTTCATCCTGATAACTATCCACTTTAACTCGTAGCTCATCACTAATCAAGGATAAGTCATCCTCATCCATATAATCTTGATAAACCTGATTGAGGATTGTTCTATCAGAAATACTTAATTCCAAAGAGAGAAAGGCTTTGATAAACTCTTGGTAATCGACCTTCTCCATTTCAGACAAAGCCTCTTTCATGGTGTCAAAGTTCCAAGTCATCGCACAACTCCTTTTGTGGGACTAGTGGTGAATGTCCAGATTGTAGCTCTTCTAAATCAGCTTGACCATCACCATCTGTGTCAACAGACTGCGGATTGGTTCCCAAAGCCAGTTCCTGAGCATCTGTCAGACCATCCTGGTCTGAATCCTTTTCATAAATAGTTTTTGGATTCATCTACTTCTCCTCCTTTTTCTTCAGTCCATAAGCCGTACCAAGTAGAATACCAGCTCCAATCAAGCCCAAAAGGGATTCCTGTTCCCCTGTATTTGGCAAAATACTTGCTGGAACAGGCGGTTCAATAGTCTCAATTGGTGGTTGAGGTGGTGTGGGTTGATTTGGACTTGGTTCTTCAGGTTGAGGTGTATGTGTTACAACTGTATTTGAGCTGATGACATAGCCATTCACTGTATGAAGGTAGGTATTCTCCACCTGACCAGTCGCAATCCGTTTCATCTGCAGGTAAACATCTGCCTGAAAGGCTGAATCATCAGAGATAGTCTCTAAGAAGGATTTATCAAATGAAATTGATACGAGGCCATTTTCTGTATCCACCTGTTGCAAGGTAAACTTCGTAACCTCCGTTCCTTCTTTTAAGACAGAACCGTCTTTGAGGATGACATCCGTCATCAGATAGCTGCGATAAACACCATTATACTCATCATGCTTTTCATCATAGTTATCTTCAAAACCATATTCAAATAAATCAGTCGCACGATTGCTTGGAATCAATGCTCCAACCAAGCGATAGTTAAAGGTTTGATGCAAGGCCACTTCTTTCCCGTCAAGGCTGGCATCTTTATGAGACAAGTCGATCACCACATCTTTTTGTGGGTCTAGTTTGGGAACATTGTTGACCACTGTTTCCGTGACATAGGCCAAGCCAAAATCAATCTGATAGGCTGTATTTTCATACTGACCACCTGTTTTGGTCAACTCATTTTTTACCGTCATCGGAAGCGTGACAACTAAGGTTTGACCAGTCTTCACATAGGTCTCATAGAAGGCTTTTGGATCATCGCTACTAAGAACTTGAATGGCTCCTTTAGGTGTAAACTGACGTTTAGCCATGGCATCTTGGACGACTTTCGGAGCTTCTGACAAACTAGCGTATGTGTTGACAGAGATACCAGATACACGATTGCCATCCTTATCCAAAACTTGAATGCCATCAGGATCTAGGGTAAGGGCTTCTTCTGGGTAATCGTCTACCATGTAAAATCCCTTGGCAAGAACATCATCCGTCACGACCATGTCCTTGTATTGACTGTAATCCAAGACAATTTTGTAATAATTGACCGTATTCGGAAGGACGGTCTTTCCATCAATTGAAATACCTTCTTGGTTGGTATTAGACTTATGTGGAGTTACTTTAGGGACAAAATTGGTCACCGTGTTGGTTTCATAGGCTTGCCCAAAGTCCACCTGATAAGCCACGTTTTCATAAGACTTCCCTGAATTAAGCATGGTTTCCAAAACAGTCATCGGAGTGACAATGGTAATATTCTCCCCCTTGGTCACATAAGATTCAAAAAAGGCTTGTGGGTCTTCAGGCATGAAAACTTGGAAAGCTCCTTTAGGCTGAATTTTTTGTTTAGATAGGGCTGCTTGTAAGGTGTTAGGAGCTTCTGATAATTGAGCATAGGACTTCACCATGATTCCTGAAACTGTTTTGCCATCAGATGTGATAAACTGAATAGCTGCTTCATCTGGCAATAAAGCTTCTTCTGGATAATCATCCACAAAGTAAAAACCTTGTACAATCTGAAACTTGTCTGCTTTAATCCCTCGGTATTGGTCCAAGTCCCATGAGAGAGTATAGTAATTTTGACTTCCCACTAGCATGGGCTTCCCATTGATATCCACTTTGTCTTTATTGAGGTTTTGTTTCTTAGGTTCTGGAGAAACAAGGGTGTTGGTCACTTCCTTGGTTTCATAGCCATTTCCAAAATCAACTTGATAAGACTTGTTTGTATAGGTCTTAGTTTGACCATAGAGACTATCTTTCACCGTCATTTTGGTCAAAAGAGCTAAAGAAGTTCCTGTTTGAACATACTGGTCATAAAAGGCTTGGTTGTCATCCGGCAAAAAGACTTGAAAGGCACCTGTCGGTGTAATCTTAGCACGAGCCAATTTATCTTGAAGGTCTTTAGGGGCTTCATTTAGGGAAGCATAGTTTTTAACCGTAATTCCTGATACCTTCTGACCGTCAAGGGTTGTAACAGCCGTCCCATTTTCCACCACATCAAGCACTTCCTCTGGGTAATCGTCCACAAAGAAGAAGCCTCGTGCAATTGTCTCTTTAGCAGAACGATCTCCCTTATACTGGTCCAAATCCCAAGTCAAACGATAGTGGTTGGTTGTGCCAAGGGCTACGACCGTGTCATTAATGAGGACACTATCCGCATTTTCATTGTTTTTATCTGGTGTAATGAGTGTGGTTGTCTCCCCATCACCTGGTGTACGAACCGTTACAACATTTGAAGTGACTGTGTAAGCATTTGTTGTGCCCTTGTTCAAAAGGAGTTTGTAACTATTGGAATAGGTTGCCCCATCATTTTGAACAGAACCATAGAGTTTTGGGGCGTTCAGTTGATAAACCTTGGTTAAATCTTTATTTACCTCCTGCAACAAGTTTTCCTTTGCGGTTAAGGTCACAAAATTCTTAGTCGCATCAAAGCTAAGGACATAGTTTCCATTCTCTTTTTGTGTTGTTTCCTTATCAAATAGGTAACCAGCAGGCAAGTAGTCCTCAAAAATGAGACTAGTCGTTTGGGCACGATTGGGCGATAAGGCATCAACTGTTAAGGGATAAATCACCGTTGAATCTTTTGCGATAGTTTTCTCATGAAGATTAGCTTGGTCACTATTGACTACTTCTTTCATAATCTCTGGAGTTGTCGTCAAACGGTACGCATGATAATGGACAGTCGGAACTTGTGGTGGCGTTGGAAGTTCTTTTGGAATAGGTTTAACAGGTAAGTTTACCTTGGTCAAAGTTAGACTAGGCTGCACTACTTCTTCCAAAGGCTTTGGCGTGAAGGTCACAGGCTTTTCAGGTGTAAAGGTTTTTGGAGTAAAGACATCTGGTGTTACCGTAATAGGTTCTGGAACGGGTTCAAGTTCCACCGCTACATGAGGTTTGGGACTATAAGGTGTCACTGTACGTGCAACTGGTAGGGTATTTAAGGCAAACCAGTAAGACAATCCAACATTCTGTGGCATATCGCCTTGGCCAAAGGTTACTGTGTAGGTATTGCCTGATGTAACTGTTGAGACAATTGCTCCTTTATAAGCATAACGACTTGATGTGGTATCCCATTCCTCAGGCAGATTCAAATCACTTGCACGGTTGAAACCCAAAGAACGGGCTAGACCTTCATTAGTCACTTGAACGGTTGAACCATTAATCGCCACAAATTTCCCAGAAGTATCTTTGACATATTCTAGACCAATGTCATTATGATTGAGGGAAGAATGCGTGAAGACTCCTGGTTTTTCTTTGGAGAAGGTAACCTGCGTTCCGTCTTCCAAGAAATACTTGGCAACTACACGAAATTCCATCTTGTCTGTTCGCCAATCACCATTTCCATCATTTCGATAGGCAATAAAACCTTCGGTTGGATCATTTGGCACAACCAATTTCACGGCATCGGTTCCAGCTGGTGATACAAGGTTGGTAATATCGTAAGTCACTCGACTAATCTTTTTCCCATCAAATCGTGCATTTTGGAGATTTTGATAGTTAAAACTAAGAGTCTCACCTGTTTTGAAGCTGTCATAGACAAAGAATCCTGTTGAATCCAAAATTCTTGAGTAGCCACCCAGCATGGCATCGCCAGTTGAAATGATTTGATTAGGATTTCGGGTAAT
>NZ_JBRKNW010000035.1:0-5906 GCF_053010325.1 Streptococcus sp. P25B114
AAACTTTAGGCTGGAAATCTCCTATCGATATCAGAAAAGCTTTACTAGAAGCTAGCTCCTAGTAAAGCTTAACAAATGGATAACTTCAAAATCACCTTTTTGGTCTCACATCATTGACAAAGGTACATTTGAGAAATAGCTGAGCTGCTCTGCTATTTTTCAAAAAAAAGCCAGCTAGAGCTGACTTTCTGCATTTTTTAAACTTACTCAGCCTTTTCTGCTTTTGGCAAGATGAGGTTGAGGACGATACCTACAATGGCTGAGAGGGCTGTTCCTGAGAGGGTGATGGCACCGATGTTGAGTACTGCACCACCAAGGCCCAAGACCAACATGGAGCTTGCGATAATCAGGTTGCGGACTTGACCGAAATCAACACGGCTTTCAATCAAGACTTTCAAACCGTTTGAGGCGATAACGCCGTAGAGCAAGATGGACATACCACCAAGAACAGCACTTGGAATAGTAGAGATAAGGGCTGTAAATTTGCCTAGGAATGAGAAGGCAATGGCAATCAGGGCAGCGTTTCGGATAACGGATACCGATGCGATACGGGTCATACCGATAACCCCTGTATTTTCACCATAAGTCGTGTTGGCAGGTCCACCGATAAAGGCAGATACGGCAGTCGCCACACCGTCACCAATCAAGGTACGGCTGAGACCTGGATCTTTCAAGAACTGGCGACCACAGATTTGGCTGAGAACCGTGTGGTCTCCGATATGCTCTGCGATGGTCACCACTGCGATTGGCAAGATGGCAATCATTTCTGGACCGAAGTAGAAATTGTAGGATTTGAAAGTACCTGTTTCAAATGGTAGATAGAAACCTGGTAATTCAAACCAAGCTGCTTCCAAAACGGGTGTAAAGTCAACTAGTCCGAGGAAGATGGCAATCACGTAACCACCGACAATGGCAATCAAGAAGGGAACAATCTTGGCGAAGCCTTTCCCTTTGGTATTGACAAAAGCCGCAATCAAGAAGGTAGCAATAGCCGCTACGACATTTCTCCAGTCACCGTCTGCGACAAAACCTGCTGAAGTCACGGCAGAGTTGGCGAGACCCAGACCGATAACGATAATCATAGGTCCGATAACAACTGGTGGCAAGAGACTGTCAATCCACTTGGTGCCTATCACTTTAACAAGCGCAGCAATCAGCACATAAATCAAACCAACGAAGAGAATGCCTGTCTGAGCTGCCGACACATCGCCGCCCATTTCCTTGATGGCAAGGGCCATAGCTGAGATGTAGGCAAAGGATGAGCCCAGGTAAACCGGCACCTTGAACTGGGTTGCTACTTGGTAAATCAAGGTTCCGACACCTGATGCGAAGAGGGCAACCGACACGGGCATACCGAGAATCAGCGGCACCAAAATTGTCGCTCCGAACATAGCGAACACGTGCTGGAAACTCAACAAAATCCCTTGCAAGGGTGCTGGTTTCTCATGGACATCAAACAAAAGATTGGCTTTTGTACTCATAAATCTCCCATTCTGGGCACACAAAAAGACCCAGACTTTCTAAATATATAGTCATAGGCCCTTAATTGATTTTTCCTGTTGTCTTTCTCACCTCACGGGATGAGTTTAAAAACCTACGCTTTTGCTATTGTAACACAAGCCCTTCATATTGGCAAGAATTTTTCGAGATTTTTTCGGCCTCGTTCGGGAAATGGCAGAGCAGTAAACTTAGCTATCACCTGCATCTCTTATCCGTTTCTTAATCTTCTGACTAAACTCAATCATCCTCCGCTTTTCTTCTGGCCAGATTTTAGTCACACGGTCCACGGCAATAATAAACACAATGACCACCGCATAGTCTTTGGCACTATCAATTACACCTAGGTTTTCCAAAATAGTCAAGAGCAGGTAAAAGCTAAACAAGATGGTCCGTTTGGGTAGAGCCATCAGAAGTTCAACTCCAGCCTTATAGCCCAGATAAATCTGCCGATTGAGCCCCCTGGCGCGTTCCAAACGACGATTTAGAAAGGAACGGATACGACTATAAAACCAATCGGACGTAAAAAAGAGGGACTGAATGGCGATGGCAATAAGCGACAGATTGTTAGCATGTTTCTCCGTCATACCAGACACTCTGGCAAAAATGTAAGTCCAATCCCCATTATCAATCCACATCCAAATTGAAAGATATACAACAGCACCTGCCACCACAATCAAGGGAAGAGCACGAAGGTATTTAAGCATGAACAACTACTCCACTATCTTTTTTTCTATTATCAACCGAAAAACCAAACAAGTCAAGAGAAAAGAAGGAGACATCCCCTCTTAAAACTTCCCTAGATTGGTCAAGTCTTTTTTCTCTGGCATGACTTCCTTGTTGTCCCAATGCTCGACAATCTTTCCGTCTTTGAGGCGGTAGATGTCAAAATGGGCGTAGTCCTGACCTGCAATCCAGACTTTCGAATAAGCCACGACGGAGTCACCCTGTCCCATCACCTTAAAGACAAAGTCGTAGTTGACTTGATTCTCTACCAGATAGTCCTTATAGGCTGCACCACCTTGGGCGATGTCTTGGTTGTGCTGAATCAGGTCTGCTGCCACATAGTCCTCAAACTTGTCGATTTCCCCATTTTGAAGGACATCGACCAAGAAACGACGGACGATTTTCTTATTGTCCTCGGTCTTGTCTAGGTCTGTCAGCTCAAAGTCTGCGTAAATCGGGTCTGTTTGGCCAATGTTTTTGGGATAGGCATCGATGACATCCCAATGCTCGACGATACGGCCGTTTTCATCTGAACGGAAAATGTCCGCCGTCACCCACTCAGCCTCACCGTCATTGAGTTTCTGGTGGACATGGACAAAGACAAAATTTCCGTCTTCAATGGCACGAACAATATTTATTTCCCGCTTGGGATTGCGTTTGAAAAAGTCCTCAAAGAAAGCCGCAAAGCCCTCCTTTTCATCCGGCACACCTGTACTATGCTGGGTGTAAGTAGCCCCCATGTAGTGCTCATAGACTTCCTTGATTTCCCCGTCGCGAATGCCACGGAGGTAGAGATTTTTAGCATTTTCTAGTTGATTAGTCATGATTTTCTCCTATTTTAACAATTCTTCTTGTTCTAAATATTCCCTCGCCACTTGCTCTGCCGACTCGCCTTCCACATCGACCGCATAGTTCATCTGGGTCATTTCCTCGGTCGAGATTTTGCCCGAAAGAACCCCCAAAACTTGCTCCAACTCGGGATAGTTCTCTAAGGTTTCTTTGGTCAATAGCGGAGCGGCCTGATAAGGTGGGAAAAGCTGTTTGTCGTCTTCCAGGATTTTCAGCTTGTAAGAAACAATCTTGCTATCCGTTGAGTAGGCATCAACTAGCTGCACATCTCCATTTTTAATGGCTTCGTAGCGAAGGGCAGGCTCCATGGTTTTGACATTGAGATTGAGCCCATAAAGATTGGTCAGACCGACATTCCCGTCCTCTCGGTCATTAAACTCTAAAGAGAAGCCTGCGACAGCTGTCTGCTGCACTTTTGCCAAATCCGAAATCTTCTCAAGAGCATTTTTTTGAGCATAGTCTTCTGTCACCGCCAAGGCATAGGTATTTTGAAAGTCTGTCGGAGCCAAATAAACCAAGCCGTCCTGTTCCAAAATCGCTTCTTTTGCGTAGGTATAAACCTCCTCAGGATTGTTGGACAAGTCCGTCGGCGGATTGGTCAAAAGAGTGGTCGTAATGGTACCTGTGTACTCAGGATAAATATCAATCGAGCCAGACTTGAGGGCTTCGTAGAGGAAGCTGGTCTTGCCAAAGTTCGGCTCCACCTCTACCTCGATATCCGTCTGGTCTTCTATCAAGAGTTTGTACATATTGATGAGAATTTCAGGCTCTGCCCCTAGTTTCCCAGCGATGACTAGCTTGTTCGATGACGATTGGTTGAGCGGAACATAGCTAGCTCCGACTGCCAAAAGTGTCACCAAGAGAGCGGCTAGAATGGTGCGAGGCTTCTTGTCCTGCAAAACCTTGATGACCGAGCCAAAGAGGACAGCCAGTACTGCCGACGACACCGCCCCAATCAAAATCAGGGCTGAGTCATTACGGTCAATTCCCAAGAGGATAAAAGAGCCCAAACCGCCTGCACCGACCAAGGCAGCAAGCGTTGCCGTCCCGATAATCATAATGGACGCCGTCCGAATGCCAGACATGAGAATGGGCATGGCCAGAGCCAGCTGGAACTTACGCAGTTTTTCCAGCTTGGTCATCCCAAAGGCTGTCGCAGCCTCTTCCAGTGAAGGATCGATTTCCGAAAGTCCGGTCAAAGTCCCCTGCAAAATGGGAAAAATGGCGTAGATGACTAAAGCCACTACCGCAGGCAGCGTTCCGATACCCATAAAGGGAATGAAAAGTCCCAGCAGTGCCAAGGAGGGAATAGTCTGAAATACTCCTGTCACCTGCAAGCTCCACTCGGTCAGCTTTTTCTTGTTAGACAAGACCAAGCCCAGTGGCACCGCAATGGCAATAGCAATAATCAAGGCCAGAAGGGAAATCCGCAGGTGCTCAAAGAGGGCTGTCAGCCAGTCTGCCTTGCGTTCCAGAAAGGTTGTTACCAACTGATCCATTAGGCACCTCCCCGATTTTTCATAAATTCAACAACAAAGTCATTAGCAGGCTGGTTACGAAGTTCATCAGGCGTACCCAATTGAACCACTTCTCCTGCCCTCATCAAGCAGATACGGTCTGCCAGCTTAACCGCTTCGTTCATATCATGCGTGACGAAAACCGTTGTCATCTTGAACTCTTCATGCAAGTCCTTGATCAAGTCCTGCAACTGCCCTTTACTAATAGGGTCTAGGGCTGAGAAAGGCTCATCCATCAGCAAGACCTTGGGATTGGCAATGATGGCCCGCAGAATCCCAATCCGTTGCTTTTCTCCGCCAGACAAGTCCTTGGGCAAACGGTCCAAATAGCTGTCAGGATCCAAGCCTACCTTGGTCAAGAGTTGTCTGGATTTTTTCAAGGTTTCTTCCTTGTTCAGGCCCTTCATCTCAGGAATAAGAGCAATATTTTCAGCCACTGTCATATTTGGAAATAAAGCAATCTGTTGCAGGACGTAGCCAGTTTCCAAACGTAGTTCTCGTAGGTCAAAGTCTTTCAGCCGCTTGCCCTGAATCCGAATATCTCCGTCTGTCTGCTCAATCAGGCGGTTGATCAGTTTCAGCGTGGTTGTTTTTCCGCTACCGCTTGGTCCAATCAAAACAAAGAATTCTCCCTCTTGAATGTCAAAGGTCAAATTTTTCAAGATTGGCCCGCTGACCTGACAGGTCAGGGACACATTTTGGTACTCAATCATTGGTTTCTCCTCCTAAGATTTCCGTCAAGGCCTGTCCATAGCGACCAAAGAGGTCCAGTAACTGCTCCTGTTCTTCCAAGCTGAACTGGGACAGGGCTGTTTTTTCCGCCTCTTCCAAGGGGTCCAAAATCCGACTGGCATAGACACGACCTTCCTCGGTCAATTTGACCTTCTTATGTCGTTTGTCTGCTGGATTTTCCTCAAAAAAGACATAGCCCTTATCAAGAAACTTCTTGATAGTAGCATTAACCACCTGCTTACTAGAGTAAGTCTTCTTACTGACCAAATTCTGTGTCATACCTCCGGGATTATAATAAAGCCACATAAGGATCGATAGGCACTTGCCGTTTAGCCCCTGTCGCCTTGCATAACCCTCGTAGAGCCCGACCTGCTGGTCAAAGATACGGGCCAAGTCTTTACTCCGCTGTCTCAATTCTGTCATCGTCGCTCTGCTCCTGTAATTAGTCATTTTTTTTTATACTCAGTTAAAATCAAAAATAGCGGAAGTCCAGTCTCTATGTACAATTGATTTTAGTTGATAAGCAGTTAAGGTTTGAATAACCTCTTCAAGTTTATCGATTACCTCATTTAACGTCCTAAATAC
>NZ_JBRKNW010000036.1:0-5277 GCF_053010325.1 Streptococcus sp. P25B114
CGCTAAGCGACTACCGTATCTAACAGGGGGCAACCCCCAACTACTTCAGGCGTTCTAGGGCTTAACTGCTGTGTTCGGCATGGGAACAGGTGTATCTCCTAGGCTATCGTCACTTAACTTCTGTTGAATGGAATTGTACTCGGACTAAAATCCTAGTGAAAAAGATAAACTTCCTAGAGTCTACAGACTCTGCGTCAGTTTCCTATTTTCTTACGGATTTCGTAACGCCCTCGTTACTTCACTTTATCCACTCAAAATTGAATATCTATATTCTAACAAGAAACAACCACGCTGTCAATATTGACTTCGTTGAATTTTTCTTATCTAGGATAAGTCCTCGAGCGATTAGTATTGGTCCGCTACATGTGTCGCCACACTTCCACTTCCAACCTATCTACCTGATCTTCTCTCAGGGCTCTTACTGACATAAAGTCATGGGAAATCTCATCTTGAGGTGGGTTTCACACTTAGATGCTTTCAGCGTTTATCCCTTCCCTACATAGCTACCCAGCGATGCCTCTGGCGAGACAACTGGTACACCAGCGGTAAGTCCACTCTGGTCCTCTCGTACTAGGAGCAGATCCTCTCAAATTTCCTACGCCCGCGACGGATAGGGACCGAACTGTCTCACGACGTTCTGAACCCAGCTCGCGTGCCGCTTTAATGGGCGAACAGCCCAACCCTTGGGACCGACTACAGCCCCAGGATGCGACGAGCCGACATCGAGGTGCCAAACCTCCCCGTCGATGTGAACTCTTGGGGGAGATAAGCCTGTTATCCCCAGGGTAGCTTTTATCCGTTGAGCGATGGCCCTTCCATACGGAACCACCGGATCACTAAGCCCGACTTTCGTCCCTGCTCGAGTTGTAGCTCTCGCAGTCAAGCTCCCTTATACCTTTACACTCTGCGATTGATTTCCAACCAATCTGAGGGAACCTTTGGGCGCCTCCGTTACCTTTTAGGAGGCGACCGCCCCAGTCAAACTGCCCGTCAGACACTGTCTCCGATAGGGATAACCTATCCGGGTTAGAGTAGCCATAACACAAGGGTAGTATCCCAACAGCGCCTCCTCCGAAACTGGCGTTCCGGAATCATCGGCTCCTACCTATCCTGTACATGTGGTACAGATACTCAATATCAAACTGCAGTAAAGCTCCATGGGGTCTTTCCGTCCTGTCGCGGGTAACCTGCATCTTCACAGGTACTAAAATTTCACCGAGTCTCTCGTTGAGACAGTGCCCAAATCATTACGCCTTTCGTGCGGGTCGGAACTTACCCGACAAGGAATTTCGCTACCTTAGGACCGTTATAGTTACGGCCGCCGTTTACTGGGGCTTCAATTCAGATCTTCGCTTACGCTAAACCCTCCTCTTAACCTTCCAGCACCGGGCAGGCGTCACCCCCTATACATCATCTTACGATTTAGCAGAGAGCTGTGTTTTTGATAAACAGTTGCTTGGGCCTATTCACTGCGGCTGCCTTTAAGACAGCACCCCTTCTCCCGAAGTTACGGGGTCATTTTGCCGAGTTCCTTAACGAGAGTTCTCTCGCTCACCTGAGGCTACTCGCCTCGACTACCTGTGTCGGTTTGCGGTACGGGTAGAGTATGATACAACGCTAGAAGATTTTCTCGGCAGTGTGACGTCACTAACTTCGCTACTAAACTTCGCTCCCCATCACAGCTCAATGTTACAGATACAAGCATTTGACTCATATCACACCTCACTGCTTAGACGGGCTCTTCCAATCGCCCGCTTTAGTTAGCCTACTGCGTCCCTCCATCACTTCATACTCTAGTACAGGAATATCAACCTGTTGTCCATCGGATACACCTTTCGGTCTCTCCTTAGGTCCCGACTAACCCAGGGCGGACGAGCCTTCCCCTGGAAACCTTAGTCTTACGGTGGATGGGATTCTCACCCATCTTGCGCTACTCATACCGGCATTCTCACTTCTATACGCTCCAGCGCTCCTCACGGTACACCTTCATCGCCTATAGAACGCTCTCCTACCATACCACATTGTGGTATCCACAGCTTCGGTAATATGTTTTAGCCCCGGTACATTTTCGGCGCAGGGTCACTCGACTAGTGAGCTATTACGCACTCTTTGAATGAATAGCTGCTTCTAAGCTAACATCCTAGTTGTCTGTGCAACCCCACATCCTTTTCCACTTAACATATATTTTGGGACCTTAGCTGGTGGTCTGGGCTGTTTCCCTTTCGACTACGGATCTTAGCACTCGCAGTCTGACTGCCGACCATAAATCATTGGCATTCGGAGTTTATCTGAAATCAGTAAACCGAGATGGCCCCCTCATCCAAACAGTGCTCTACCTCCAAGATTCTTAATGTCGACGCTAGCCCTAAAGCTATTTCGGAGAGAACCAGCTATCTCCAAGTTCGTTTGGAATTTCTCCGCTACCCACAAGTCATCCAAGCACTTTTCAACGTGCCCTGGTTCGGTCCTCCAGTGCGTCTTACCGCACCTTCAACCTGCTCATGGGTAGGTCACATGGTTTCGGGTCTACGTCATAATACTAATGCGCCCTATTAAGACTCGGTTTCCCTACGGCTCCGTCTCTTCAACTTAACCTCGCATCATAACGTAACTCGCCGGTTCATTCTACAAAAGGCACGCTCTCACCCATTAACGGGCTCGAACTTGTTGTAGGCACACGGTTTCAGGTTCTATTTCACTCCCCTTCCGGGGTGCTTTTCACCTTTCCCTCACGGTACTGGTTCACTATCGGTCACTAGAGAGTATTTAGGGTTGGGAGATGGTCCTCCCAGATTCCGACGAGATTTCGCGTGTCTCGCCGTACTCAGGATACTGCTAGGTATAAAGACTATTTCAAATACGAGGCTGTTACTCTCTTTGGCCTACCTTCCCAGGTAGTTCTTCTATACTCTTTAAGTCCACATTGCAGTCCTACAACCCCGAAGAGTAAACTCTTCGGTTTGCCCTCCTGCCGTTTCGCTCGCCGCTACTAAGGCAATCGCTTTTGCTTTCTCTTCCTGCAGCTACTTAGATGTTTCAGTTCACTGCGTCTTCCTTCTACTAGTCTTAACAACTAGTGATGACAGGCATCAACCTGCCGGGTTCCCCCATTCGGACATCTCTGGATCTACGCTCACTTACAGCTCCCCAAAGCATTTCGTCGTTTGTCACGTCCTTCATCGGCTTCTAGTGCCAAGGCATCCACCGTGCGCCCTTATTAACTTAACCTTATTAACCTAATTTTTTTCAAAAATTAGAAATTGTACTCAGACTAGAAAACTAGTGATTTAGATAAATCCTCTTGTAGTCCTAAGACTACTGCGATGATTTCCTAAAATCATACGTTTTCTTTAACGTCTTCGTAACTTAATTAAACTCATTAAATATTCACAGCGTTTTCGGTTTATTTTCTTGTTACTATTTCTATATGTACTTTCATACATAAAGGAATGTTTGATAGATATTCAATTTTCAATGGACAAGCTTAACAACTTCCGTTGTTAATGGAGCCTAGCGGGATCGAACCGCTGACCTCCTGCGTGCAAAGCAGGCGCTCTCCCAGCTGAGCTAAGGCCCCGTACACCTTATGTGTCTTGGGTAGGTTTTTAACAAAACCTCTCAAAATTAAAGAAGACTAACGTACAGGTTCCGTTTCCTTAGAAAGGAGGTGATCCAGCCGCACCTTCCGATACGGCTACCTTGTTACGACTTCACCCCAATCATCTATCCCACCTTAGGCGGCTGGCTCCTAAAAGGTTACCTCACCGACTTCGGGTGTTACAAACTCTCGTGGTGTGACGGGCGGTGTGTACAAGGCCCGGGAACGTATTCACCGCGGCGTGCTGATCCGCGATTACTAGCGATTCCGACTTCATGTAGGCGAGTTGCAGCCTACAATCCGAACTGAGACTGGCTTTAAGAGATTAGCTTGCCGTCACCGACTTGCGACTCGTTGTACCAGCCATTGTAGCACGTGTGTAGCCCAGGTCATAAGGGGCATGATGATTTGACGTCATCCCCACCTTCCTCCGGTTTATTACCGGCAGTCTCGCTAGAGTGCCCAACTAAATGATGGCAACTAACAATAGGGGTTGCGCTCGTTGCGGGACTTAACCCAACATCTCACGACACGAGCTGACGACAACCATGCACCACCTGTCACCTCTGCTCCGAAGAGAAACCCTATCTCTAGGGCGGTCAGAGGGATGTCAAGACCTGGTAAGGTTCTTCGCGTTGCTTCGAATTAAACCACATGCTCCACCGCTTGTGCGGGCCCCCGTCAATTCCTTTGAGTTTCAACCTTGCGGTCGTACTCCCCAGGCGGAGTGCTTAATGCGTTAGCTGCGGCACTGAGTCCCGGAAAGGACCCAACACCTAGCACTCATCGTTTACGGCGTGGACTACCAGGGTATCTAATCCTGTTCGCTCCCCACGCTTTCGAGCCTCAGCGTCAGTTACAGACCAGAGAGCCGCTTTCGCCACCGGTGTTCCTCCATATATCTACGCATTTCACCGCTACACATGGAATTCCACTCTCCCCTTCTGCACTCAAGTTTGACAGTTTCCAAAGCGTACTATGGTTAAGCCACAGCCTTTTACTTCAGACTTATCAAACCGCCTGCGCTCGCTTTACGCCCAATAAATCCGGACAACGCTCGGGACCTACGTATTACCGCGGCTGCTGGCACGTAGTTAGCCGTCCCTTTCTGGTAAGATACCGTCAAGTGAGAAACTTTCCACTCTTCTCACAGTTCTTCTCTTACAACAGAGCTTTACGATCCGAAAACCTTCTTCACTCACGCGGCGTTGCTCGGTCAGGGTTGCCCCCATTGCCGAAGATTCCCTACTGCTGCCTCCCGTAGGAGTCTGGGCCGTGTCTCAGTCCCAGTGTGGCCGATCACCCTCTCAGGTCGGCTATGTATCGTCGCCTTGGTGGGCCTTTACCCCACCAACTAGCTAATACAACGCAGGTCCATCTCATAGTGAAGCAGTTGCTCCTTTCAAGCATCTACCATGCGGTAAATACTGTTATGCGGTATTAGCTATCGTTTCCAATAGTTATCCCCCGCTATGAGGCAGGTTACCTACGCGTTACTCACCCGTTCGCAACTCATCCGGAAGAAGCAAGCTCCCTCCTTCAGCGTTCTACTTGCATGTATTAGGCACGCCGCCAGCGTTCGTCCTGAGCCAGGATCAAACTCTCATTAAAATTAGTTTGTCCGACTAAGCACTCTGGCTTATCCGTTTATTGTTTTTTTGTCATTGACGATTTATATT
>NZ_JBRKNW010000037.1:0-5238 GCF_053010325.1 Streptococcus sp. P25B114
TTTTGTTGCGACGTCTAGCGTCAAAAAGCCCTACGACTTAACAAGACACCTCTACTTTATCATAAAGAAAAAGTAGTGAGTACTTTCTCCCGTCGGAGATTTCCTCACTACTAATCTTAGTATGTTTTATTTTTCAAAACAGCCATCAACTGGTCCCTACTGGTCAAATAGGCCACGCCCAGCAGAACCACGCCCGAAATCACCAAACGCAGGGTCGTAATCATCTCAACCGTCACCCCACGCGTCATCAAATATTGCCCACTGACTCCCGACAAACCCCAAGCAATACCTGCCACAAGCGTAATGAAAGTCCCAATTTTTGAATTTTTCATATCTACTCCTTTGATAACTTTTACTATTATAACAAAAAGAGCAGGCGTCTGCCTACCCTTCGAAAGTTATTATACAACCCCCACAAACTCGACAAATCTTCTAAAGGCAGCTTGGCCTTCTGGTGTGCGTTTGTAGACGCCAGCATCTTCAAGTACACGGGCAAAGATTTGTCCCACGGACGTGCGGACAATCTCTTGGACATTTTCAGCGGTAATTGAGCTGTGAGCGGCCTTCAAGCGGTCTGCCCAGTCTTGGTGATAGACTGCCACTTGACTGTCCTGCCCCAGCAGGAATTTCTCCACCTCGGCCAACTCCGCCTTAAGGCGCGGTGGCAAGATGGCCAAGCCCATGACTTCAATTAAGCCGATATTTTCTTTCTTGATATGCTGAACATCTGGATGAGGATGGTAGATGCCATCTGGGAATTCCTCCGAGGTCTGATTGTCGCGGAGGACCAAGTCCAGCTCATAACGACCGTCACGCTTGCGGGCAATCGGTGTAATGGTATGATGCGGTACTCCATTCGTCTCAGCCTTAATTCCAACCAAGTCATCTGAATAGCTCCGCCATTTTTCCAAAATCTTAGCCGCCAAACCAAGCAGCGCCGTCCGATCGCTGGAAGTCAAACGGATGACCGACATGGGCCACTTGACCAGTCCAGCCTGTACACCTTCAAAGCCTGTAAACATCAGCTCCTGCTCAATCGGCGCCTCATCCATGGGGAAGGTGTGCCGACCGCCCTGATAGTGATTGTGGGTCAAGATAGAGCCACCAGAAATCGGCAAATCCGAATTGGAACCGACAAAATAACCCGGCAAAAGGTCAATCAAATCCAAGAGTTGCTCAAAGGTCTGTGGCGTAATAGCCATTGGCACATGCTCAGCATTGAGGAAAATGGCATGCTCATTAAAATAAGCATAGGGCGAATACTGAAAGCCCCAGTTCTCCTGCCCCAACTGAAGACGAATAATCCGGTGATTCGCACGAGCAGGATGATTGATCCGCCCCTGATAGCCCTCATTTTCCATACAGAGCAGGCATTTAGGATAATTACTTGCTTCTGCTAATTTGGCCGCCGCAATGGCTTTCGGATCCTTCTCTGGTTTGGACAAGTTGATGGTGATTTCCAGATTGCCATAATCTGTCGGTACTTGGTAATAGATATTTTTGGCAACAGCTGCTAGCTTGATATAATCATTGCGCTTGCTGAGGTCATAGAAAGCCGCAATAGCCTGCTCCGGACTATTTTCATAGGTCGCCCAAAATTGACGGTTGACCTGACTAGGAGCCGGTGTCACCAAGTCCATCAGACTAGCCCCAACCATGTCCTGCTCCTCCAAGAGTTCCCCAACTTGACCAGCCTCAAGAGCCGATGCCAACAAGGCATCTTTGAGGGCAATCATATCCGTCAGCTCCGTCTCAATATCCAAGACCTGCTCGCCAACCAAGGCCAAAACCCGATTGCGCAGATAGAGACGGTCCATCTCCTCAAAGTCACTATGAACAATCGCTTGCTCCACAAATGTATCTACCAGATTTGCCATCGTCTCTCCTTCATCATTTCACATCTTACAAAACGGTTGAACCGCCAGCAATTTCTGCCACATAAAAGCTAGGTGCATAGCCGACCACTTCTGTGTAGGTCTTGCCAACATTTTCCTTAAAGGCCTCTACCTTATCCTTGTGGACAATGGCAATGCCACAGCCACCAAATCCTGCTCCCGTCATCCTCGCCCCGAGAACGCCCTCTTGTTGCCAAGCGGTGTGGGCCAACGTATCCAATTCCAGACCGGTCACTTCATAATCATGCTCCAAGGACACATGTGAGGCATTGACCAGACGACCGAATTTTGCCAAATCACCAGCTTCAAGCGCTGCCCGAGCCTGCAAGGTCCGTTGATTTTCCAGAACGGCATGGCGCGCCCGTTTGAGACGGTTTTCGTCCTTAATCAAGTAAGCATATTCGTCGAAAGTCCATTCGTCCAACTCACCCAAGGTCTCGATAGAGAGGACAGAATTGAGCTCTTCCACCGCTTTTTCACATTCCGCACGTCGCTCATTGTACTTAGAATCTGCCAATTCACGGCGCTTATTGGTATTCATGATAACAATGACATGGTCGCCCAAATCCAGCGGTACCAAGTCATATTCCAACGTATTGGTATCTAGGTAAATCGCCTTATTGTCCGCACCCATACCGATAGCAAATTGGTCCATGATTCCTGAATTAACCCCGATGAACTGATTTTCCGTCAATTTTCCGATTTTAACCAAATCAAGGCGAGTCAAGTCTAACTTGTATAGCTCCTCTGCAATAATCCCAATCAGCAGTTCCAAAGAGGCTGATGAGGACAGACCAGACCCATTTGGAATATTGCCATAGATGTAGACGTCCATACCCGAGTCAATCGTATGTCCAGCCTCCTGCAAGAACTTGAGTACGCCCTTGGCGTAGTTGGTCCAGTTATGGGCCTTATCGTAGACTAAATTGCCCAATTCCACCTCAATAATGCCCAATTCCTCAAAATTGGCAGAGTAAAAGCGCAGGACTTGGTCATCACGCTTGCGGGCTGCACCATAGGTCCCCAAAGTAATGGCAGCTGGGAAAACATGACCGCCGTTGTAGTCCGTGTGTTCACCAATCAGGTTAATTCGACCTGGCGAGAAGAATGCCGCGTCCGCTTCTTGACCAAATACATCCTGAAAGGCTTGTGTGATTTGTTCCTTGTTCATAAGAACCTCCTTGAATTGTAATCGATTTCTTTTATTTTATATCTAAAAAAAGACCTTGTCAAGAATTTACTAAAATTTTACTAATCTTTTCTATTGTGCTATAATCAAAGAAAAAGAAAGGGGAAAGCCATGGTCACTATCAAAGAAATTGCAGTTAGAGCACAGCTCTCATCCGCCACTATTTCCAGAGTTCTCAATGGAGATAACAGCCTATCCGTCAGTCCAGAAACTCGCGAACGCATCCTAGACTTGGCTCAAGAAATGGGCTATACCAAACATTTGAAAAAGCAGGCGCCCCAACAAAAAGGCACCATCGGACTTGTCCAATGGTACACAGAAAGCGAGGAATTAGCCGACCTCTACTATTACTCTATCCGCGTCAGCATCGAGCGCGAGGCTAGCCGACTGGGCTATCAGCTCATCCTCTCCTTCAACGACCTGAGCAATCCGCTCCTGGCCGAGGTTAACGGCATCATCGCAGTGGGCAAATTTTCTTCTAGGCAAATAGCAGAGCTGACCAGCTTGTCTCCTCATCTGGTCTTTGTGGACAGTGATACTCTGACCGAAGGGTTCTCCTGTGTAACCACTGATTTTAACCACTCGGTTCAAACCGTCATCAATCATTTTCGCAGTCAAGGTATCGCTGACATCGGACTGCTAGTCGGGCAGGAAAAGACCTCCGACGGACAAGACCTGCCTGCCGACCCCCGCTTGCTCAGCTATCATGACTATCTGTCCACCTTGGGCATCTACAAAGAAAATTACTGCTATATCGGGAAATTTTCCACCCAGTCAGGCTACGAACTGATGACCCGTGCAATACAAGAATTGGGCGACGACCTGCCACCAGCCTTCTTCATGGCCAACGATACGCTGGCTGTCGGTGCTTTGCGAGCCCTACAAGAGCGGCAAATTGAGGTTCCTGATCGTGTTCAAATCATCACCTTCAACGACACCGCCATCACTCGTCAAGTCTATCCGGCACTCTCCTCTATCAGCGTTTTCACGGAGGAAATGGGCCTTGAAGCTATGCAACTCTTGGACCGCATCATTGCAAATCCAACCGCCCACCACCCACGAAAAATCAAACTCAGAACGACATTGACCATTAGAGAAAGTTCATATTAAAAAGGCTCTTTGTCAACAGTTGTAGGTGGGCGAAAATGACTTTTACGCGATTTCTAATCTGTCTGGAATAGCGTTAAAATCATCACTATGGACATGTTTAGCACGTGTTATCAGCTGGCTAACCCCTTCGCTTTGCTAATTTCCAAGCTCAGGCTGAAATAGTCTCCCAGACTATTTCACTCCCGCATGCCAAAATCGTCCTTGATCGCTTTCATATTGTTCAACAACTTAGCCGTGCTATGAACCGTGTTCGTATTCAAATTATGAATCAATTCGACAGAAAATCGCACGAATACCGAGCCTTAAAACGCTACTGGAAATTGATACAATAAGATAGCCGGAAAATCAATGATAAACGATTTTATCGCCCTATGTTTCGAATGCATTTGACTAACAAGGAAATACTGGAAAAACTCCTGTCTTTTTCAGAGGTACTACGACAACACTATGAACTCTATCAATTGCTCTTATTCCATGTCCAAGAGAAGAACTCAGACCATTTCTTTGACCTCATCGAACAGGAAATAGTCACTGTTAAACCTGTTTTCCAGACGGTATTTAAGACATTTCTAAAGGATAAAGACAAGGTTTTGAATGCCCTAGAATTGCCCTATTCCAACGCCAAACTGGAAGCTACCAATAATCTCATCAAAGTCATTAAGAGAAATGCCTTTGGTTTCAGGAAGATGAGAACTTTAAAAAACGCATTTTGATTGCTTTGAACAGTGAAAAGGGCTGGGGAGAGCCCTTTTCAGCTTATCTCCTAAAAACTAGAAAGAGATAAAGAAAGAGAGAACGAAGTTCGTCCTCTCTAGGTCTTAGCTTTTCATCTACCCACTAAAGTTGACAAAGAGCTTAAATTTTTTGAACAGTAAAATCAAAAAAGAATGCCCAATGAGCACTCTTTGATTTGTAACATCGGGAAGACAGGATTCGAACCTGCGACACCTTGGTCCCAAACCAAGTACTCTACCAAGCTGAGCTACTTCCCGTTATCACTAAAAATAAAGCTCCCCTAATGAAGCATTAAGCGAGTCATGCACC
>NZ_JBRKNW010000038.1:0-4779 GCF_053010325.1 Streptococcus sp. P25B114
GTTGGTTTTGTATGCACTTTTTACACTAAAATTTAGTCCAAAATAAAACAATTTCCTTATTTTGACTATTGAACTCAAAATATTTTTCGTCAAATACCTTGATAAGCTTGACAAACGGTAGAAAAAAGCCGTTGAATATCCAACGACTTCCTCAAATGAGACAACTTAAGCTACTTCTCCTTATAAAAGAGCACAAAGGGGAGCACAATTCCGACCGAAATCCACCATTTGACCTCCATATGGAGCAGATACTTGCCAAGGCTGGCCACTAGGACATAGAACAAGGCCAAAGCGATGCGGATGTAGATATTCTTCAAATCAAATTTCATAGGCAAATCTCCTTGTACTATCATTATACTATCTTTACTCTTGAAAAATCAAATCTATCCATTGTCAACAGCCTTGGTGAGTGAAGAGTTTCGGGGGAAATTTTCAGCCTATCCCCTTGAAAGAAGGGCACGACAGAGTTCAACCATGGACATTTTCATTGAGTTTTATAGATAGAAACAAAGAAAATCCCAGTCCGTAGACTGAGATTCAATAGATTTATAAACACTAGACTTTAGACTGAATAGCCTGCATCTGGGCGTAGACACCACCTAGAGCGACCAAGTCATCATGACGGCCTTGTTCAATGATGCGACCTTGGTCCAGGACCAGAATCTGGTCTGCATTTTGAATGGTCGACAGGCGGTGGGCGATGATAAAGGTTGTCCGCCCCTCCTTGACCACTTCCATGGCATGCTGGATGATTTCCTCAGTCTCCGTATCAATGTGGGAAGTCGCCTCATCCAGGATCAGAATCTTAGGGTCAGAATAAAGGGTCCGGGCAAAGGCAATCAACTGCCGCTCTCCACTGGAGAAGGCCGAACCTTTTTCGACAACAGGCTCATCGATTCCCTTTTCCAGACGAGCCAACATCGGCCCAGCTCCAACCTTTTCCAGAGCCTGACGCACGCGCTCCCGGTCCATTTGGTCCACATCCATGGCCACATTACTGGCAATGGTCCCCGTAAAGAGATAAGGATCTTGCAGGACAATCCCCATATGGCTGCGCAGGCTTTCGCGAGAATAGTCTCGAATATCCTGACCATCAATCAAGACTCGCCCAACCTGGGGATCGTAAAAGCGATAGAGTAGGTTCATAATCGACGTCTTACCCGAACCAGTATGGCCCACCAGAGCTACTGTCTGTCCCTTGTCCGCCTGGATAGAGATATCCTTCAAGATTGCCTTGCCTTCTTCATAGGCAAACTGGACATGTTCAAATATGACTTGACCATCAGTCACCTGCAAGATCTCTTCTCTATCTGGCTCCGTCTCTTCTTCCAAGAGGGCCATCAAACGCTTGCCCGTTTCAAAGGACCGCAGCATATTTGGAAATTGCTGTACCAAGGAACCCAGGGCAATAAAAATTCCCTCAATATAGTTGACATAGACAAAGAGTTTGCCTGGACTAACCCCCGGCTGGCCCTTGAGAAACTGATAGCCAACCACCGTAAGAATGCCAGTGACCACCAAGTTTTGCAGGAAACCACTCAGGTTCCAGGTCGCCAAGGATTGGGCCCAGATAATTCGGTTATCGGCCCGTCGCATCTTGTCTGCCGTTGCCTCAAACTCTTCCATGACTGCCTCTTCCTGACCGAAAAGCTGGATCAGACTAGCCCCGTTCATGGTTTCATTGACCTGGGTATTGACATCACTCCTGGCATCATAAAAGTCCTTCATGGGTTTGTCTGTCATCCGCTTATAGGCATACTGGATAGCGATATAGAGTGGAATCAAGACCAGCATGAGCCAGCCCAGGGTGGCATTCATGTAAAAGAGGACACCGTAGGTAAATGCCAGACGGATTAGGTTATTAAAGGCGTAGACCAGGGTCCCATAGAACTGGTTGCGCAGGGTCTCGGTATCATTGACAATCCGAGTCGCAATCTTACCTGCTGGTTTGTCATCAAAGTAGGAAATAGGCAGGCGCTGCATGACATCGTAGGCCTGATTTCGCAAAAGCTCCGCAATTCGATTGGCACAGTGCATAAGCAGGCGCATGGACAGATAAAAGCCCAGACTACCGATGACCGTCATCCCCATATACTGACTAGCCTTGGTCAAAAAGGCAGCCTGATCAAAGGGCAGCCCCTTGCTCAAATCCGTCAAGGGACCGTCAATAGCCTGCTGGACAATGAGCGGTGCCAAACGCACCATGGCAGAAGCCAGGAGATAGAAGGCTACCGCAATGGCAAATAGCCATTTGACCTGCTTGATTTGTCGCAATAAAAATCCTAAAATCTTCATTCCTCTCCTCCTTCCTGGCTTTGTTGTCGCTGGTATTGCTCAAAGTACCAGCCACCTTGCGCCAGCAAATCTGCTGGACGGCCCTCTTCAACGATGCGGCCCTCATCCAGGACCAGCACCCAGTCTGCATGGTTAACAGCCGATAGGCGGTGGGTGACGATGACATTGGTTTTACCCACCCGTTCTTTTTGGATATTTTCAATAATCTGGCGTTCTGTACGAGCATCTACTGCCGACAGGGAATCATCCAGGATCAGCAGGTCTGGTTTTCGCAGAAAGGCCCGTGCAATGGAAATCCGTTGCTTCTGGCCGCCAGAAATGGACACGCCCCGCTCACCAATCATGGTGTCCAGACCGTCACTCATCCGCTCTAAGTCTTGCCTGAAGGCCGCTGTCATAATGGATTGCTCAATCTCCTCAGGACTGGCATCCAGCTTACCAAGGGCAATATTTTCGCCAACCGACTTGGAAAAGAGGATATGTTCTTGGGGAACGTAGCCAATTTTTTCCTCAATCGATGCGCGTTTAAAGTCCAGAACTGATTGGCCATTTATCGTAAAACTGCCTTGACCGACTGGATATTGACGGAGGAATTGGCGGACCAGAGTGGTCTTGCCTGACCCTGTTTTCCCAACGATACCGACTGTCTGCCCTCTTTTCAGGGTCCAATGGATGTCCTGCAAACTCGGCCGGTCTGCCTGTGGATAGCTAAAGCTGTACCCTTCAAAAGCCAGACTGGACAGCTCTGCTATTTCCCAAAAACCATCAACTTCCAAATCATCCCCTGTATCAATCAGCTCCTGCAGCTTTTCAAATGAGGTCTTGCCGGTCTGGTAGACCAAGATGAAATCCGACAGCATCCAGAAAGGCTCGAGAAGTGAACCAACGTAGAGCTGGAGGGCGATGACCTGGCCGATAGACAGTTGACCAGACTTGACAGCCACTGTCCCCATGACCAGGACCAAAATAGTGGACAAGCCCAGAGCCAAAGTAGCCAAGGGATTGTAGAGGGACTGGAGGGAAGTAATCCGGTCTCCACCCTTGGCAAGCTCCCGTGTCCGCTCCTGAAACTTGACCTTCTGAGTGGCCTTCTTGCTGTAGGCGCGTGTGACCCGAATACCTTCTACGACTTCCAGAACCTCATTATTGAGCTGGGCGACAGCCTCCCGGTTGGCCTCAATGGCCTCATCCTGCTTGCGACCGATGAAAAAGATAGCCGCAGTCATAGCCAGCATAGGAAGCAGAGCCACCAGAGAAGTCTTCCAGTCGATGATAAACATATATGGAATGACAAAGGCAAACATGCCTCCTGCATAGACCACAATCATGATTCCGTAGCCAACCATTTCCATCAGCCCGTCCACGTCCGTTGAAAAGCGGGTCATGACATCCCCAGAGCGAAACTTCTCATAGAAGGGCGTCCGCATGACAACCATTTTTCGGAAGGCCCGCTGCTGCATGTCAAATTTGAAATTGATAGAAGACTGAAAAAGCTTGAGATGCCAAATGAAGGCTGTAGCATAGTTGACCAGGGTCACCAGGAAAAGCAGGGTCATATCCTGGACCAACATTTTCTCGGTCAAGCCATTAGACGCCAGGGTGTCGACCATTCTTTGGATAATCTGGGTCGGCACCAAGAGCGTGGCGTCGTAAATAATCAAGGTCACAGCGATCAGCAAGTAGAGCCACTTGTGCCGCTTGACATAATCAAAAATTAAGCTGAACATATATCTCCCTTATCTTAAAACCTTTCTAAGCACGCAAAAAAGCCTAGACGACACACTCCGCCTAGGCTCCCTCAAGTCCGTTAAAATAGACTATTATAGTTGCTTAAAAAGGAGTGGTTTATGAAAAACAGTTTGTTTTGTGATAAATACTGTATTGTTCATTGTAGTACTCCTTTCCTCATTCTACCCTTTATTTTATCAGAATATATTGACTTGTCAAGGTATTTTAGGTAAAAAAGTAAGAAAAACGACCCATTCGGACCGTTTGTCAACTATATGCTAGTTGCCGGGATTGAACCGGCGACCTCATCCTTACCATGGATGCGCTCTACCGACTGAGCTAAACCAGCAGTACCTTATCAGTATATCATACTCTGGAAATTTGTCAATATTTTTTGAAAGAAAAAAAGCCTATAAAAGACTCTTTTCCGCTATCGAAAGTTCTATAATGAAGTTAGCCACCCCAACCTAGCCAAAAAACAGCTGTTTCAACTGGTTCAGCTGTCTGTTCTGGTTTCGTTTGTTAACAGGTTCAAGGGTTCCTGTTGACAAATGAAAGTTCCTTGTAGGTAAAAGAAAACACCTCCGTGTTATACTTGTAGTTCACCACAAACACAAGGTAGGAAGACCCGGAGATGCATACACATTATACACCAAAAGGAAAACATTTGACAATCGAAAACCGCAGACAAATTGAACGGTGGAAAGGCGAAGGGAAATCCAATCGGGAAATCGCTCGCTTATTGGGAAAGGCTCC
>NZ_JBRKNW010000039.1:0-1732 GCF_053010325.1 Streptococcus sp. P25B114
TCAACAGAAGTTAAGTGACGATAGCCTAGGAGATACACCTGTTCCCATGCCGAACACAGCAGTTAAGCCCTAGAACGCCTGAAGTAGTTGGGGGTTGCCCCCTGTTAGATACGGTAGTCGCTTAGCGAAATTCCGCCATAGCTCAGTTGGTAGAGCGCATGACTGTTAATCATGATGTCACAGGTTCGAGCCCTGTTGGCGGAGTTATATGGTCCGTTGGTCAAGGGGTTAAGACACCGCCTTTTCACGGCGGTAACACGGGTTCGAATCCCGTACGGACTATATTTTTGAGAAGATCTGTTTGGTCTTCTCTTTTTTGATATTTATTGCCATCAAAATTCTTTTCTTATTGGGCAGTTACTGTTCAGCTTCATCTTATTTTCCTCTTTTATATTTTATGGGAATCAGTCTGCCATTGGAAATATATAAAGGAAAATAGAGTCTCTACTTGAGCAAAGAAACCGTTATGTGACAACATTTTGAAAAATGCATGTATCCAGATAATAGGTGCATGCATTTTTTATGTACGACGGGCATGTCGTACATCTGAGGTGAAAGTCCTCTGTGGACACCCGCTACCGGTGAACCCCAAAGCGACTCCCAAGCCTGACTATCGTGAGGTAGCGGGGAGAGGAAGGGATAGCGAAATCGTGGCTCTACGAACAGAAACGTGATAACAAGGCGTATATAGGGGATGAGGGGGCATATAACTCTAAAGTCCAAAAAGGTAGTCGTAACCTATAGACGTAAATCACGAGAGTAAACGAGGAAAGATGTACGACTTATCCCGTGAGGTCTCATGAGCGTCAAAGACGTAGTAACAACAAATCATGAGAAGTACCCTCGCCTATTGTTGTTATCAACTCATTCTTCGTTGAACAACAATGGCTGGGGCAGGCTCTCAGCCGAAGCTATAGTAGTGATGAAACTTCTGTAATAGAGGTGGAGCGAAGGGCTGAACAATTAACCGAAGTATACCTACTTCGCTTGTGTCTGTAAAACTAGCGGTCTGATAGAACTGGGTGCGGTCACGTATTGACTAGAGGAAAGTTCACCAATATAAGACGTCCCTCAGACACCGAAACAAGAAAGGAATACGCACATGTCACAGTTACTAGATAATATCCTATCTCGGTCCAATATGCTTGAAGCCTACAATCAAGTTAGAGCCAATAAAGGTTCAGCAGGAATTGACGGCGTAACTATTGACGAAATAGATGACTATCTCCGCAAACACTGGCGTTCAACTAAAGAACTCATAAAGCAGAGGTAGTACAAACCTCAGCCAGTTTTACGAGTTGAAATTCCCAAACCTAACGGCGGAGTCCGTCAGTTAGGTATCCCAACGGTCATGGATAGAATGATACAACAAGCTATTGTCCAAGTCATTAGTCCCATTTGTGAACCCTATTTCTCTGAGAGGAGTTACGGATTCAGACTCAATCGGTCATGCGAACAAGCTATTATCCAGTTATTAGAATACCTTAATGACGGTTATGAGTGGATAGTAGACATAGACCTGGAGAAGTTCTTTGATACCGTTCCTCAAGATAGACTGATGTCGCTTGTTCATAACATTATCCAAGATGGAGATACAGAATCTTTATACTCAGTTAAAATCAAAAATAGCGGAAGTCCAGTCTCTATGTACAATTGATTTTAGTTGATAAGCAGTTAAGGTTTGAATAACCTCTTCAAGTTTATCGATTACCTCATTTAACGTCCTAAATAC
>NZ_JBRKNW010000040.1:0-1628 GCF_053010325.1 Streptococcus sp. P25B114
TTTTTTCTACCGTTTGTCAAGCTTATCAAGGTATTTGACGAAAAATATTTTGAGTTCAATAGTCAAAATAAGGAAATTGTTTTATTTTGGACTAAATTTTAGTGTAAAAAGTGCATACAAAACCAACACCTTATGTTGAAATTTTTTGATAAGGTGTTACAATGATAGAGCATAAACAGTTTTACCGATTTTGGGTTGAAGCGTAATCGTAAAGTTTGTTATGCATAATGAGGTAATACATTGTCCGAATGAGACGATGTATGGAGGCAATCGTGTGTGGCTTGGTTGAAGTCGTTTGCGATTGTCTTTTTCGTTTCTCATAAAAGTCTGCGATATGGCAAGGATTAGTATGACTGGCTGAAGCGATATTGTGGATACACTTGAACAGAATCTTTCTAGCGTAGGGATTGCCACGTTTGGTAATGTGTTCTTTAGCGAGGAAGTTACCAGATTCATAGTGTCTCAGGTCAATACCGATAAAGGCATTGATTTGATTGGCAGACTGAAAACGGCGAATATCTCCCAGTTCACCAATAATACTTGTTGCAGTAGTCTCAGCTATTCCAGGAATAGAGAGCAGAATGTCATATTCAGGTAATGGCTGAGCTAGTTCCACCATTTCGTCTAAGACTGCCTGTCTCTGTTCAGAAAGTCTAAGCAATTCTTTTGTATAGTAACGGACCTCTTCCAGCATTGGAGAGTTTTTCTTGACGGCACAATACGATTGATTAGCTAGTGCTATCAGCTTCTCGGCTAAGTACGCTACACGCTTGTCCGAAATCCGTTTTGAAGTAGATTGACGAATGCTTTCTGAGAGTTCGTCCTTGCTTAAATCAAGCACGAAGTCCTTGCAAGGAAAAGCTATGACCAGGTTCCAGTATTGTTCACCAGTTGGTGTTGACAAGATATTTTCCAATTCAGGGAAAGTGACCTGTAAGGCCTTGTGCAGGCGGTTTTTAGCTCGAACAATGTCCTCGGTCAGATTCTGATAGAAACGGCTGAGATCCCGCAAGTTTTGGTAGACTTCTTTTTGGACATACGTCGTTTTACGATTCAGTACAAACTGAGATTGAGCTAGTTTTTCGGCGTCAATTTGATCTGTTTTTCTCACACGCAAGCTATCCAGTTGCTTCTTGGCTTCTAAGGGATTGAGTCGTGTATAAGCGTAGCCATGTTCATCCAGAAAAGTTTGAAGACGACGAGAATAGACGCCTGTTGCTTCAAAGATGATTTCTGGCTTGTGGACGGTTTTCAAATCGCCAAGTAGCCGAGAAAAGCCAATGGCATCATTGGACATGGTATAGCCATGAACTTTCTCGCCGTTAACTAGAATGGCTACTTCTGAACTTACTTTACTCACGTCAATCCCAAATACTACTCGCATGATATTACCTCTTTGTCTTGAATGATTCCTTGTTTTAGTGATGTCATTTTCAATACTCGACGTCTGGCGTCCCACATACTTTGATAACATTCTTTCTAAAACAGGTGTCTTGCCAGTTTTTGTTGCGACGTCTAGCGTCAAAAAGCCCTACGACTTAACAAGACACCTCTACTTTATCATAAAGAAAAAGTAGTGAGTACTTTCTCCCGTCGGAGATTTCCTCACTACTAATCTTAGTATGTTT
>NZ_JBRKNW010000041.1:0-1100 GCF_053010325.1 Streptococcus sp. P25B114
ATACTTAACAAAAATCAAAAATAGCGATATGATAGTATTATGACAAAAGAATTTACCCAGACACAAGTTGAAGAATTAAAGCAAGCACTTAAAAACAAAAATAATGCTCCGCATCATAGAAAAATACAGGCACTCATTCTTTATTCTGAATGCCATAATTTAACATCCGTAGCTAAATCGGTAGGTTTTGTCCATCAGACAGTCCGAAACTTATTGAATCGCTATCTAAATGGTGGCTTAGAGGCCCTATTAAAGGAAAATCGTGGTGGTCGCCGCCGTTCGTATATGACGCATGAGGAGGAAGAAGTTTTCCTTAAAGAGCATCTCTCTTCCTCTTTGAATGGAGAATTCGTTACCGTTAATACCCTCTTTAAAGCTTATCAAGAGAGAGTTGGGCACAAGACAACCCGAGAAGGTTTCTATGCTCTCCTGAAACGTCATGGTTGGCGTAAAGTTAGCCCACGTCCCCAACATCCGAAAAAAGCAGACGCCGAAACCATTTTAGCGTCTAAAAATAAAATCTTTATTCGAGGAGAGAACGAGTAAGCGCTTTATTGATGAGAAAGAATATCAAAAAATCCGCCTTATGTATCAAGATGAGGCGGGTTTCGGGCGTATCAGTAAACTTGGTTCGTGTTGGTCTCCAAAAGGTTATCGACCTCACGTAGCAAGTCACCATATTCGTGAGTACCGCTATTGTTATGGAGCTGTGGATGCCCATACAGGTGACTCATTTTTCATCATAGCAGGTGGATGCAATAGTGATTGGATGAATGAGTTTTTACTCCAGTTATCAGCAGCTTATCCAGAGGATTATATTATTTTAGTCATGGATAATGCCATCTGGCATAAATCTCAGACCTTAAATATTCCTAAGAATATTGAATTTACATTCATTCCACCCTATACCCCTGAAATGAATCCTATTGAGCAAGTCTGGGCTGAGATTCGTAAACTTGGTTTCAAGAATAAAGTATTTAGGACGTTAAATGAGGTAATCGATAAACTTGAAGAGGTTATTCAAACCTTAACTGCTTATCAACTAAAATCAATTGTACATAGAGACTGGACTTCCGCTATTTTTGATTTTAACTGAGTAT
>NZ_JBRKNW010000042.1:0-1067 GCF_053010325.1 Streptococcus sp. P25B114
GGCAAATTTCAATTCCGAGTTAGCCACCTATAAGAAATTCTCTCGGTGACTTGTAGCCCAAACATTTTTTGGGATAGTTATTGATCCAATTTTCGATAAAAGCGATTTCTTTCGGGGTCGTTTTTGTGGTTCCTTTCGGCAACCACCGTCGGATAAGCCTATTGTGATTCTCGTTCGTGCCTCTCTCCCAAGAGGAATAAGGGTGAGCGTAGTAGATATATTCCTCCAGAAACACTTCTGACAAGCGACTAAACTCGGTTCCATTATCTGTAGTAATGGATTTGATTTGGAACTCCTTCAAGACGATTTTCAATGCCTGATTCACAGCCTCAGCCGATTTATTTGGAATCAATCGAATGATTTGGTGGCGACTTCTCCTGTCCGTCAAGACCAAAAGGCATTTGTTTCTCGCTCTCGTCAATAGAACCGTGTCAATTTCATAGTGTCCAAGCTCCAGTCGAAGATTGATCACCTCTGGCCGCTCTTCAATTGACTTTCCAGCAGGCTTAAAGTTTGGACTCGCCTGTTTTTTGGTAGTCCTCCCTTTTCTAGGATAAAGCATATCCTTCTTGGTCAAGCCGAGATGCCCCTTGTGAATCCAGTAGTAGATGGTTGAAATCCCCACATTGATGTCCTTGGTTCTAACCATCATTTCAGGCGAGAATTTTTCCATATTGTAGTGCCGAATTTTATCAGCGAGTTCCTTTGTTAAGCTCAGTTTTCTAACGGACTTTTTCCGATTTTTCTCATACAGATTTTGGGCATAATCAGCGGAATAGAGTTTTTTGAAGCGACCTTTTCGGACTTGTTGTAGGGTCGTCCCTCGTATCACTTCATTGTGAATGGTCTGCGGAGCCTTTCCCAATAAGCGAGCGATTTCCCGATTGGATTTCCCTTCGCCTTTCCACCGTTCAATTTGTCTGCGGTTTTCGATTGTCAAATGTTTTCCTTTTGGTGTATAATGTGTATGCATCTCCGGGTCTTCCTACCTTGTGTTTGTGGTGAACTACAAGTATAACACGGAGGTGTTTTCTTTTACCTACAAGGAACTTTCATTTGTCAACAGG
>NZ_JBRKNW010000043.1:0-1065 GCF_053010325.1 Streptococcus sp. P25B114
CGGCTACAATAATCACATCCTGCTGAAATTGCTTTCCTTTAAAATGATTCATCGTCATTCCTCCTGCTATCTTTTTCTATTATTCTACCTTATTTGATAGTAGATTTAAAACTTTGCAACAGAACCAGTGAGTTTATACGACTACACTTTTCTTGACAATTCCAAAGTATAGATAATAAAAACCGCTATGCGGCAAACTCAAAAGGTCTTCACATAGCGATTATATCTAATAAAAATTCATTAATTTTTTTACATTTTCAACAACCAGAATGTATCATTAACACTTTTACATCCTTATTGCATAACTCAAAAATTACATAACTTCCAATTCTCTCATCAACTGTTCCCATTCATTAAAATAATTACCCTGACACCTTTTAACATCATCAATTGATTTTTGTATTTCCGTCAGTACTATATAATCAGAAGAATTGTTTGGTTCAGAAATGATTTTATTCAATCTTTCTAATTCTTCATCATATTGATTTATTAACACTTCAAGCTTTTCAATTCGTTTCTCCTTCTTAACCTTCTCCTTCTCAATGGAGTTACGATCGCCTTTTACTGTGTTATTTTTCTCTACTTTCTGCTCAACTTTAATGTTATTAAATGGCTTTTCAGAATTCATCCTTTTTTTCTCGTACTCACCATAAGTAGATTGTACAAACTCTACACCATCCTTATCAAAAACAAGTAATCTGTCAGCAATCTTATTAGTAAAATATCTATCATGTGACACAAAAATAATTGTACCTTGATAACTGCATAAGATATTCTCTAAATTCTCTTTTCCAATAATATCCATGTGGTTTGTCGGTTCATCTAAGATTAAAACATTAGGACGTTTATATAATAATTTACATAATGTCAATCTAACCTTTTCTCCACCTGACAAAGAGGACACCGGTCTAAAAACATCATCTCCACTAAACTGAAATGGTTCTGTTGCAAAGTTTTAAATAAAGAATAAAATCCCTTACGGTATCTATGATTTAAGCTGGGATTCCCAATAATACCTTGATTTCAGTACAGACCGAAAACCCGAAGAGAGTGCCTTCTTTTCGG
>NZ_JBRKNW010000044.1:0-767 GCF_053010325.1 Streptococcus sp. P25B114
AAAAGCGACTCATAGAATTATTTCCTCCCGTTAAATAATAGATAACTATTAAAAATAGACAATACTTGCTCATAAGTAACGGTACTTAAATCGTTTACTTTGGCGTGTTTCATTGCTTGATGAAACTGATTTTTAGTAAACAGTTGACGATATTCTCGATTGACCCATTTTGAAACAAAGTACGTATATAGCTTCCAATATTTATCTGGAACATCTGTGGTATGGCGGGTAAGTTTTATTAAGACACTGTTTACTTTTGGTTTAGGATGAAAGCATTCCGCTGGCAGCTTAAGCAATTGCTGAATCGAGACTTGAGTGTGCAAGAGCAACCCTAGTGTTCGGTGAATATCCAAGGTACGCTTGTAGAATCCTTCTTCAACAATCAGATAGATGTCAGACGCATGGCTTTCAAAAACCACTTTTTTAATAATTTGTGTGCTTAAATGGTAAGGAATATTCCCAAAAATTTTATACCTCTGTTTGTTAGGGAATTGAAACTGTAGAATATCTTGGTGAATTAAAGTGACACGAGTATTCAGTTTTAATTTTTCTGACGATAAGTTGAATAGATGACTGTCTAATTCAATAGACGTTACCTGTTTACTTATTTTAGCCAGTTTCGTCGTTAAATGCCCTTTACCTGTTCCAATTTCGTAAACGGTATCGGTTTCTTTTAAATTCAATTGTTTTATTATTTGGTTGAGTACTTTTTCACTCGTTAAAAAGTTTTGAGAATATTTTATATTTTTGTTCATGTAATCACTCCT
>NZ_JBRKNW010000045.1:0-636 GCF_053010325.1 Streptococcus sp. P25B114
ATCGGGAAGACAGGATTCGAACCTGCGACACCTTGGTCCCAAACCAAGTACTCTACCAAGCTGAGCTACTTCCCGTTATCACTAAAAATAAAGCTCCCCTAATGAAGCATTAAGCGAGTCATGCACCCTAGAGGATTCGAACCTCTAACCGCCTGATTCGTAGTCAGGTACTCTATCCAGTTGAGCTAAGGGTGCTTCCTATAATACGGCCATGCCGAGGACCGGAATCGAACCGGTACGATGTTGCCATCGCAGGATTTTAAGTCCTGTGCGTCTGCCTGTTCCGCCACCCCGGCCTCTCAAAGCGAACGACGGGATTCGAACCCGCGACCCCCACCTTGGCAAGGTGGTGTTCTACCACTGAACTACGTTCGCAACCTATTCAGTTAATGCCGGCTACATGACTTGAACACGCGACCCTCTGATTACAAATCAGATGCTCTACCAACTGAGCTAAGCCGGCTTACTATTATTCTTATGCGGGTTAAGGGACTTGAACCCCCACGCCCGAAAGCGCCAGATCCTAAATCTGGTGCGTCTGCCAATTCCGCCAAACCCGCATATGACTCGTGCTGGGCTCGAACCAGCGACCCATTGATTAAAAGTCAATTGCTCTACCAACTGAGCTAACGAGTC
>NZ_JBRKNW010000046.1:0-601 GCF_053010325.1 Streptococcus sp. P25B114
CTTGATAGATTTCACATTATCCAACACCTGAGCCGTGCTATGATGACGACTAGAATTGATATTATGAAGACTTTCGATACGCGTTCCCTACCTTATCGATCCATGAAAAATCACTGGCGTATTCTCCAAAAAGATAGTCGTAAACTGTCTCTGAATCGCTTCTTTTCTCGCACTTTCGGGCAAACAGTAACACCGAAAGAGGTTGTCCAGAAGACATTGAATTTCTCTGTGGAACTGAAATTCTATTACGAACTCTACCAGGTCCTTCTCTTCCATTTCCAAGAGAAGAACTCGAAACATTTCTTCGAACTTCTAGAGGACAATCTGAATCTTGTCAATTCAACCTTTAGGACTGTTTTTAAGACATTTCTAAAATATAAAACTTACATCACGAACGCCATGGAGCTTCCATATTCCAACGCTAAACTGGAAGCGACCAATAAACTCATCAAAGACATTAAGAGGCAAGCATTCGGATTTAGGAACTTTACGAACTTTAAAAACAAGATATATATTGCTTTAAACATCAAAAATGAGAGAACGAATTTCGTCCTCTCTAGGTGTTAGCTTTTCATCTACCCACTACAGTTGACAAAGAGCC